>NZ_RCNW01000227.1:68565-73444 GCF_004307605.1 Pseudomonas sp. Sample_24 | reverse complement strand
CGGTTCCGACCGCCTGCAAGGCAACACCGTCGCCGCCGATGGTTCCGACCGCCTGCAAGGCAACACCGTCGCTGCCGATGGCTCCGACCGCCTGCAAGGCAACACCGTCGCCGCCGATGGTTCGGATCGTTTGCAAGGCAACTCCGTTGCATGACTGAACTGCTTCACCGCAGTACCCGACAAAAAGCCCGGCCTGATCAGCCGGGCTTTTTCGTGCCTGGGATTTTTTGATTCTCAGTTACGCGCCATGCATCGCTGATAGCGCTCATCAACCCGCTTGGCAAACCACGCTGTGGTGAGTTTTCGGGTGATTTTCGGGCTCTGCAGGACGATCCCCGGCAATACCGCGCGCGGCAGTGGTCGCCCCTCAGCCTGTTCGGCCAAGGCAAAGACCCGTTGATAGAGCTTGCTGTTCTCGAATTCGAGGCTGTTGCCCTGCTCCAATTGATCCCTGATCGTCGGATTGCGCATGTCCAACTGCTTGCCGAGGGTGCGCACCGCCAGTTCCGTGCTGCCGGGCATGATCGAACCGTAGCGCACCAGGTCGCCATCCAGCGCCAGCGGAATGCCGGAAGCACGACTGACGGCGTTCTGGAACGCAGCATTGCGGCTGGCGTACCAACCGGCATTGAAGTCGGCAAAACGGTACAACGGCTGTTTGTAACTCACCGGGTAACCCAGCAAATGGGCGATGCCGAAATACATGCCGCCCCGGCGGGTAAAGACTTCACGACGAATCGAGCCATCTACCGGGTAGGGATACCCCTTGGCCTGTTGCTCGGCGAAATCGATGCTGACCTGCATTGGCCCACCGGTGTGTACCGGGTTGAAGCCTGCGAACAGGGTCTTACCCATGGGCACCATGCCAATGAAATCATCGAAAATCGCACTCAGTTCTTTTTCACTGCGCGCCGCATTCAGGCGATCGTTGTAGGTTTTGCCATTGGGCGAACTCACCCGCAGGGCTCCGCTGACCAGCAGGTTGGGAATGTGCGCCTTGGTGGCACGGCGATCGATTTCCTCGCGGGCAATCTTGCCCAGCCCCGGGACCGACGGGTCGACCTGAAAAGTCGATTCCTGCTCGGTCACCGCCAGCACGGCACACAGGTTTTGCGTGGTCGGTGGAATGTTCTGCGCAGCGAACGCGGCGTAGATATCCGTGGCCCAGCCCTGGCGGTCGACCGTCTTGGCCGGCAGCAACCGCACGATCTGCGCCTTGACCTCGGCAGGTTTGCGCACCGGTGGCTCCTGGGTCCGTTGACTGCTGCAACCGGCCAGCACCAGCAACGCGGCGACGCTCATGATCAATCGTTGGGCTTGCATGTTGCTCCAGGAAGTCCGTTGAACCGGGTTAACCATACGACCAATGGCATGGCGCAGGCTATGACCTTGGCAGGCCACGGCTGTTCCTCGAAATCTGACGAATGCTGGCGGAGCGAGCAGGCCGGCTCCCATGGAAAATCCCTGCCCAGCGACAGCCTGTGGACCATACTTCACATCACATGGCGAGGAGGACTGGCTCATGCACCGTAGCGACGTGTTGATCATCGGCGCCGGCCCGACCGGGCTGGTTCTGGCCTTGTGGCTGAGCAAGCTGGGAATTCGCGTGCGGATCATCGACAAGGCCTCGGCCCCCGGCACCACATCGCGGGCGCTGGCGGTTCAGGCGCGGACACTGGAGTTGTATCGCCAGCTCGACCTCGCCGATGCCATCGTGCAACACGGCCATCGCGTGGCTGCCGCCAATTTCTGGGTCAAGGGCGAGCCTGTGGCACGTCTGCCGCTGAGCCGTGTTGGTGAAGGGCTGACGCCCTACGCCTTTCTCGAAATCTACCCGCAGGATGAACACGAGCGGCTGCTGATCGAGCGGCTCGAAACCTTCGGCGTCACTGTCGAGCGCAACACCGAGCTACTGGGTTTCGAAGAATCCGGTGACGGCATTACGGCCACCTTGCGCCTGGCCGACGGTCAACGGGAAACCTGTCAGGCCTGCTACCTGGCGGGCTGCGACGGCGCTCGCTCGATCGTGCGCAAAAACCTCGACACCGGCTTTCCCGGTGACACCTATCAGCAGATTTTCTACGTGGCCGACGTGCAGGCCAGCGGGCCGACGTTCAACGGCGAATTGCACGTGGATCTGGATGAAGCGGATTTCCTCGCCGTGTTCCCGTTGGCCGCGCAAGGCCGTGCACGATTGATCGGCACCGTGCGTGACGAGCGTGCCGAGCAGGCCGAAACCCTGCAATTCGAAGACGTCAGCAGCCGGGCTATCGAGCACATGCAGGTCAAGGTCGAACAATTGAACTGGTTCTCGACCTACCGCGTCCATCACCGGGTGGCGGACCACTTTCGCACCGGCCGGGCTTTTTTACTGGGCGACGCCGCCCATGTGCACAGTCCCGCCGGCGGCCAGGGCATGAACACCGGCATCGGCGATGCGATCAACCTCGCCTGGAAACTCGCAGCGGTGCTGAGCGGCGGTGCCGAAGCCAGACTGCTCGACACCTATGAAACCGAACGCATCGCCTTCGCCCGCAAACTGGTGGCGACCACCGACCGAGTGTTCACCTTCGTCACTGCCGAAGGACGCGTGGCCGATCTGTTGCGCACTCGCCTGGCGCCATTGCTGCTTCCCAAAATGGCCTCGTTCGAAACCTCCCGCGAGTTCCTGTTCCGCACGGTGTCGCAGATCACTTTGAACTACCGGGGGATGCCCCTGAGCCATGGCGTTGCCGGGCACGTGCACGGCGGCGATCGCTTGCCCTGGGCGCACGACGGTGAGGGTGACAATTTCGAATCGCTGAAATGCCTGACATGGCAGGTGCATGTGTACGGCGACACCAGCGATGAGATGATCGCCTGGTGCCACGAGCACCATGTGCCATTGCAGGTGTTCGATTGGCGACCGGCGTTTGAAGAAGCGGGACTGGCACGCAACGGCTTTTACCTGCTAAGGCCCGATACCTACGTGGCGATTGCCCAGACGTGCTCCGATCCGAAGGTGATCGAGCGCTATTTCGATCATCACGGGATTCGGCCGTTTTTTTGAGTGTCCTGAAAACACGTCCCCTGTGGGCGCGGGCTTGCCCGCTCCCACAGGTTCCCGGTCAGTTGGCGATAGGTTTCGGGATTTCCAGACCGCGCTTCACCGCCGGCCGTGCGAGGAATTTTTCCAGCACGCGGGTGACGTTCGGGAAATTCTCGATGCCGACCAGATCGCCCGCTTCATAGAAGCCGATCAGGTTGCGGATCCATGGGAACGTGGCGATATCGGCGATGGTATAGCGTTCGCCCATGATCCACTCCCGGCCTTGCAGGTGCTTATCCAGGACACTGAGCAGGCGTCTGCTCTCTTCGACATAGCGGTCACGCGGACGCTTGTCTTCGTAGTCTTTGCCGGCGAACTTGTTGAAAAAGCCGAGCTGGCCAAACATCGGTCCGATGCCGCCCATCTGGAACATCAACCACTGAATGGTTTCGTAGCGTGCAGCCCCTTCCTGCGCCAGCAATTGCCCACTCTTGTCGGCCAGGTAAATCAGGATCGCCCCGGATTCGAACAACGGCAGCGGCTGGCCACCGGGACCATGGGGGTCGAGGATGGCCGGAATCTTGTTGTTGGGGTTCAGCGACAGGAACTCGGGGGACATCTGGTCGTTGCTATCGAAGCCGACGCGATGCGGTTCATACGGCAGGCCGATCTCTTCAAGCATGATCGACACCTTGACGCCGTTGGGGGTCGGCAAGGAGTACAGCTGAATCCACTCCGGATACTGGGCCGGCCATTTTTGAGTGATGGGGAATGCAGACAAATCGGTCATGGGTTGGATCCACGAGAAAATTGAGAACACCGATGATAATGGACATCTCGCGAATTGAGACCGCCGGCGCCATCGATAACGCTGATGGTCAAGATCAATAAGGATCACAGCGTGAATGCGTGCATGGCGGTGTAGGGTGGCCATAAATCCGCAACATCATGTCGATAACCTTCGCTGCAACCCGTTCATGGTTACCGGTACATTGGTGCGCTCTCGGGCCGGAATCGAACCAAATGGGCTTCAGAGGACTCTGAGCACTGCCCCTTTTGAAACGGACCGGCTTCACGACATGGAAAACACCCGACGCAGGAAAGCCGCGGTGTAAAGGTTTGTCAGCCTTAACCAATATGCTGAAGAACTCTTTTTTCCATGACGAATTTTCTGAAACTCGCTAATCGCTTCAAACATCGCGCCTACATTTTCCTGCCCGCCCTGCTGGCGGCCAGCGCGTTGTTCATGTTGCTGGAGTCGAGCGAAAGCCGCGCCCAGCCGGCGGACGGCACACAGACGCTGGTGTTCCTGCGCCACGCGGAAAAACCCGCGGGCGGCCTCGGCCAGCTCAATTGCCAGGGACTGAACCGTGCGATCGACCTGGCCACGTTGCTGCCGGAAAAATTCGGCAAGGCCGACTACGTGTTTGCCGCCAACCCGACGCGCAATGTCGAGGAAGGCGAGCTGGACAACTCTTACAGTTACATTCGCCCTTTGATGACCATCAGCCCCAGCGCGATCAAGCTCGGCTTGCCGGTCAATATCAAATACTCGGCCAACGACACCAGCGACCTGGCCGATGAACTGCTGCACGACAAGTATCACAACTCGGTCATATACACGGCGTGGTCCCACGGCTACCTGCCGGAGTTGATCAACAAGGTCGCCGGGGAAGCCGTCGGCAAGAAGCAGAAGATCACCGAGGATTGGGAATCCAGCGACTTCGACTCGTTGTATGTGTTGACGCTGACCTGGCACAACGGCAAGGCCAGCCTGCAAAGCCATACCTACAAGCAGGGTCTGGATAATGGGCAGGAGACCTGTCCGACCTGAGTTGTGCGGTGTCTGTT
>NZ_RCNW01000227.1:0-68555 GCF_004307605.1 Pseudomonas sp. Sample_24 | reverse complement strand
AGGGTCTGGATAATGGGCAGGAGACCTGTCCGACCTGAGTTGTGCGGTGTCTGTTCGGGTTTCATCGCTGGCAAGCCAGCTCCCACAGGGGGCTGCAGTGACCACAAATGTTGTGAGCAACCAATAACACTGTGGGAGGGTCTGGATAATGGGCAGGAGACCTGTCCGACCTGAGTTGTGCGGTGTCTGTTCGGGTTTCATCGCTGGCAAGCCAGCTCCCACAGGGGGCTGCAGTGACCACAAATGTTGTGAGCAACCAAGAACACTGTGGGAGCTGGCTTGCCAGCGATGAGGCCGGTAAACCCACCATCAAACCTTCTGATTCATCCGCTGACGCAAATACTCGATCACCGCTCCCCGCTCCCCGGCGAACTCGATCCGCGCGCCCTTCTTCTCGCGCTGAAAGGCGTACATCGGATCGTAATACTCGACCAGCAGGCCTTCGATCCAGCCGCGGTGCAAATCCACCGCGCCGCTTCGCCCCTGCTCAATCAGCGCTTGTTCCATCAGGACCAGCATCCGTTGATGGCGCTCGCCACCCAGGCGCTTCTGCACGTTGTTCAGGCTCTCAAGCAAACGCTCGGAAAACAGCGTAAAGCCCTGGTCGCCATGTACGGCGATGAACTCGGCACACAGATCCACCACGTAATCGCGCAGGATTCGCTCGACCCGCCCCGACAGACTGTCTTCGAGCCAGACCATGGGAAACTGTTGCATCCCCTGATACAGCGGCAATGGCAGCGCACAACTGCCGACCGCGCGGCTCTCGTCTTCGAGCACGAATTGCGCATGACCGCGGGCGCGCTTTTTCAACACGTCCACTGCCAGGCGGTTCTCAAAGTCGATATTCGACGGCTGGCCCGTGGCGCGTTTGCCGAAACTGGAACCGCGATGATTGGCATATCCCTCAAGGTCCAAGCCGTTGCTCAGTTGAGTCAGGACTTCGGTTTTGCCGGTGCCGGTCATGCCACCCAGCAATACGAAATCACACTGGGCAACGGCTTGATCGACAGTTTCCAGCAGGAAGGTACGCATGGCCTTGTAGCCGCCACCGACCCGCGGATAATCGATACCCGCCTCGTCCTTGAGCCATTGCTGAACGATCTGCGAACGCAGACCGCCACGAAAACAATAGAGAAGCCCATCGGGATGCGCCCGGGCGAACGCCGCCCAGGCCTGGATACGTTCGGCCTTGACGGCCCCGGACACCAGTTGATGGCCCAGTTCGATGGCGGCCTGCTGACCCTGTTGCTTGTAACAGGTGCCGATGCGCTGCCGCTCGTGATCGTTCATCAGTGGCAGGTTGACCACTCCGGGGAACGAGCCCTTGGCAAACTCCACCGGTGCCCGGGCGTCCATCATCGGCCGGTCGTTGAGGAATATGTCGCGGTAATCGGTGCAGTCGACAGACATCAAGACACCTCGACCGCGTAGCTCTGTCGCTCGACCAGTTCACCGATCGGCGCCAGATCCAGACCCAGCTCGGCCGCCACGGCGAGAAATCCGGCATTGCCTTCGGGAGTGACGGCGATCAGCAGGCCGCCGCTGGTCTGCGGATCGCACAGCACGCGCTTGTGCAACTCTTGCAGGCGTCCGAGCTTGCTGGCGTAGCTGTCGAAGTTACGTAAGGTCCCACCTGGCACACAGCCCTGTTCAAGGTAGTACTCGACACCTGGCAAGCGCGGTACCCGATCGTATTCGATGCGCGCGGTCAGGTGGCTGCCGTCGGCCATTTCCACCAGATGCCCAAGGAGGCCGAAACCGGTGACGTCGGTCATCGCGGTCACGCCGTCGAGTTTGCCGAAGCGGCTGCCGGGCTTGTTCAGCGTACACATCCAGTCACGGGCCAGGCCGACATCGGCGCTGCGCAACTTGCCCTTCTTCTCGGCGGTGGTGAGGATGCCGATGCCCAGGGGTTTGGTCAGGTACAGCAAGCATCCGGCGGTGGCGGTATCGTTACGCTTCATGTGGCGTTTTTCCACCAGTCCGGTGACCGCCAGGCCGAAGATCGGCTCCGGCGCATCGATGGAGTGGCCGCCGGCCAGTGGAATGCCGGCCTCATCGCACACCGAACGCCCGCCGCGGATCACTTCGCGGGCAATTTCCGGTGCCAGCACGTTGACCGGCCAGCCGAGGATCGCGATGGCCATCAACGGATCGCCGCCCATGGCGTAGATATCGCTGATGGCATTGGTCGCGGCAATGCGACCGAAATCGAAGGGGTCATCGACGATCGGCATGAAAAAATCCGTGGTCGACACCACGCCGCGCTCTTCATCGATGGAGTAGACCGCCGCGTCATCGCGCGAGGCATTGCCGACCCAGAGTTTCGGGTCCAGGTTCTGCGCACCGCTGCCGGCCAGAATCACTTCCAGTACTTGTGGGGAAATCTTGCAACCGCAGCCAGCGCCGTGGCTGTACTGGGTCAGGCGAATCGGCTCGCTCATCAGGGGCACCTCGTTGGGTCAATGGCGCCGATTCTAGCAGAGCACGACAGGGGTGAAGCCGAGGTAAAAAAAACCGCCCTTACGGGCGGTCAAGCATTGCAGAAGCGAATCAGAAGCCGAGGCTGAAACTGATGGTCATCGCATGATCATCGCCATCGCCAGAGACCTGCCCCGAATAGCCGATGCCGAGTTTGCCGGTCGGGCTGATCTGGAAGTCCACCCCGGCTTCGAGCACGGCACTGTCCTTGGCAATGGGCACGCCTTGCACGGTGTACGAGGCCCCACCGTCGATGAAGGTCATGTCAGCGTCGGGCTTGGTGTCACCGAAGGCGTGACGCCAGCCAATGGCGCCACGCGGGGTGAACTGTCCGCCGTTGGCCAGGGTGATGCGTTTGCCGGCACGCAGGCCCAGGGTGGAGAACGTGATGTCCTGGTCGGCATCGGCGCTCAGGCGCCCCACCCCGCCTTTTTCCTTGGCCTTGCCGCTGTCGTAGTTGACGTAGGCGAGGCCGGCGAACGGCTCCAGCGCTGTGCCGGCCGCCTCGACGGTGTAACCGACTTCACCGAACACCTGGGCGCTGCGCGCGTCGTAATCGGCTTCCAGTCGATCGTTGTAGGCACCGACGCTGACGTCGCGCTTGCTCTCGATGTCGTGCCAGCTGTAAGCCGCGCCAAGGCGCACGGCCAGTGCATCGAACTGCGAGTTCAGGTACGCCGCCAGGTGGTAGCTCTCCACTGTCGCGCTGGAATGTCGATCATGGGCATCGAGGTCACTGCGGGTGTAGCCGGCGGCCATCCCCGCGCGCCACTGGTCATCAAGTTGCTTGTCGGTCCCAAGCATGAACCCGCTGAGGTTGCGATCCAGCTTCGCGCTATTGCTGTCGCCATCCGACTCACCCCACGCCCCCAGGGCACGGACCCAACCGACCATCTCGCCGTGGCAACCGCTGCTGCTCAACTGATTGTCGCTGGGCGCGAGGGCGTTGCGTGGGTCGTTTGCTGCGCTGTATGACGGCTGGCGCATACGGTCGTTGACCGCGTCGCGTACGTAGCGTGAGTCCTCGAGAATCGCGCTGGCGGTACTCGCGTGGATTTCCCCGGACAGATTGTCGAAGGCGCGACGCGCGTCAGCGACACTGAGGTTGAGGATTTCGTTCTGCAACGCCGCCCCCGCCGGGCCATTGTTCGACAACGCCGTGGCGGTGTTGAACTGGTTGCCGGTCGCGGCCACGTCGGCAAACGAGTTGCCGTTGCGACTGACTGCCAGGTTCACCGCATTCGCGTCATACACCAGCGCTGTGTCGAGGAATGCGTATTGCGGCAGATCGGTGGTACTGAAGGTCCCCGAGACGCCACCGCCAGCGCTGATCAGTGAATACGTGGTGTTGCCGGTGAACGGTGCCAGGCTGGTCACTTGCAGGCCGCCACCGAGGACCGCGGTGCCGCCCACCACCAGCGGCGTGGCGGTCGGCGAGCTGAGCGTCAGCGCCAACACACCATCGGCAGCGTTGGTCAGGTTACCGGTAACGCTCAAAGTGCCATCAGCCCCGCCGGATGCAACAACGCCATGGTTGTCCACCGCGCCAACGCTGCCGTTACCACTGAGGCCGGCGCCATTGGCCACGGTGATCTGTCCACCGAGCGACGCGCGTGCTGCGAGACTACCGACTTGCAGCACGCCCTGATCCACCGAGACAGTACCGTTGAACGGCTGGTTACCGGTGAGCAACAAGCGCCCGGCACCGCGCTTGGCCAGCCGACCGGTGCCGCTGAGCACACCGTTGAACTGGCCGTTGGCACTCTGCTGGAACACCAATTGCGCATTGTTGAGGATGTTGCCTTGCAGGCTGGTGGTGTTGCCGATCAGCGTACCGCCACTGACGGTAGTACCGC
Source organism: Pseudomonas sp. Sample_24 (assembly GCF_004307605.1). Taxonomy (NCBI): domain Bacteria; kingdom Pseudomonadati; phylum Pseudomonadota; class Gammaproteobacteria; order Pseudomonadales; family Pseudomonadaceae; genus Pseudomonas; species Pseudomonas sp. Sample_24. Next base: position 64,215 of record NZ_RCNW01000227.1, on the reverse strand, counting down.
CGCTGTAGGTGTTGGCAGCGCTGAGCAACAGCGTGCCGGAATCAAGCTTTTCGATGCCGCCAGTGCCAATTAGCGGTACGGCAATTTCGGTGGTCGCCCCCGCATTCACCCGCACCGGTGCAAGACTGCCATCCGCGCCGTTTACCGGCGTCAGTGCGCCGTCAGCAGCCGGCACCAGACTGTAACCGCTCCCGAGGAACTGCAACCCGGTGAAGCTTTGGTTGCCTTGCACAGTGACGGTACCGCCCTGCCCGCCGAATACGGCGAACTGGCCGTTGGCGCCCAATGCCTGGGTACCGGTCGGATCGGTCCAATTGGTGCCCGGTCCCCAAACGCCGCTGCCGCCACCGATGCTGCCGTCCGGGTTGGTTTTGCCACCGTTCCAGAACTGCACTTCACCCGGCGTGCCTTGCACCAACAGGTTGATCTGATTGGCCATGGCTGTTTGCAGACTCAGGTTCGCCGCCGATACCGGCAGGCTGCCGTAGACCAGGCCGTTGTCGGTCAGGCTGCCGCCGTAGCTGAACAGTTGATAGACGCCCGTGCCGAAGCCGCCGGCATTGCTGATGTTCAACGTACCGTCGAGGGTCAGGTCCCCGGCGACATTGACCACTGTCGTCGAGCTGGCCGCCGAGCCAAGGCTGAAGTCCAGGTTCGTGCCCGAGGACAACGCCAACGAGCCTACCGACAACGGCGTCGCACTGCCGCCACCGAGCAGCGTCGCGCCACTGGCCAGTTGCAACGCCCCACCGATCTGGCCGCTGCCGCCGACGGTCGCGCCGCTGGCAACATCGACGTTGGCACTGTTGAGCACGCCATTGACCAGCAGCCTGCCAGCCTGCACCGAAGTGTTGCCGGTGAAGGTGTTGTTGCCGGTCATGAGCAATTCACCGCTGCCGGTTTTGCTCAAGGTGCCCGTACCGGTTAGGTTGCCGGTGTAGCTGCCGGCGCTGTTCTGCTCAAAGGTCAGCGCGGCGTTGTTGACGATCGCCCCTTGCAGGCTGCTGGTGTCGCCACGTGTGCTGCCTGCGTTGAGGGTGGTACCGCCGCTGTAGCTGTTGGCGCCACTGAGCACGAGGTCGCCCGCGCCGTTTTTCACCAGGCTGCCGCTGCCGGTGATCGCACCGATCAGGCTGGTGTTCTGATTGCCGGCGAGGGTCAATTGCGCGCCGAGGTTGATGGCGTTGGCCAGTTGCAGTGCCGAAGTGCTGTCGAGGGTGCCGTTGCCGAGCACACTCAGCGCCCCGCTGCTGATGGCGCTGTTGTTGCCGAGGATCAGCGTGCCGCCGTTGAGCTGGGTGCCACCGCTGTAGGTGTTGCTGCCGTTGAGGGTCAGGCTCGAAGCGCCGGTCTTGATCAGGCTGCCGCTGCCGCTGACAACGCCGGCGAGTGTCAAGGCGTTGGAGCCAGTCACGTTCAATCCACCATTGAGCACTACGTCATTGCCGAGGGTGACGACGGTGTTGCTGTCCAGCGCCGTACCGTTGGCGGCGGTCAAGACGCCTGTGCCGAGGGCGGCGTTGTTGCCGACCACGATCTTGCCGCCATTGAGCGCGGTGCCGCCGGTGTAGCCGTTGGCGGCGTTGAGCACCAGGGTGCCGGTGTCGTACTTGCCGAGGGTGCCGGCGCCGTTGAGCGCTACGCCGATGGTTGCCGTAGCGTTCGGATCGACACGCACCGAAGCGTTGCCCAGGGAACCGTTGAGCAGATTCAGCGAGCCCGCCGTGCCGTTTTGCAGGCTGTAGCCATCGGTGACGAACTGCATGCCGGTGATGGTTTGCGCGCCGTTGACGGTCACGGTGCCAGCAGCGCCCTGGAACACCGCGAAGTTGTTGGTCCAGCCCTGATTGGTGGTGCCGTTGACGTCGGTCCAGTTGGTAGTGCCGGTGCCCCAGGTGCCGCTGCCGCCATCCACTGAACCGTTGGCCACCAGTTGATTGCCATCCCAGAACTGCACGGTGACGCCCGGTGCGCTGACCAGCAGGTTGATCTGGTTGGCCAGCGCGGTTTGCAAGGTCAGATCGCCCGGAGTGACGCTGCCCGGCAGCGTGCCGATCAACAGGCCGTTGTCGGTCAAGCCTCCGGTGTAGTTGATCAGGCGATACACGCCACTGCCGAAGCCGCCGATGTCGCTGACATTGAGGGTGCCGTCCAGGGTCAGGTTGCCGCCGACATTGACCAGCGCGTTACCACCACCGGACACCGGTGTGCCGAGGCCGACATCGAAGTTGGAGTTGCCACTGAACACCAGCGAACCCACCGACAGTGTGCTGCCGGTAACCCGGGCCAGGTGACCGCCATCGGCCACCGTCACTGCCCCGCCGAGCGTGCCGCTGCCGCCCAGGGTGCCGCCGCTGTTGACCAGCACATTGTCGCTGGCCAGCGAACCGTTGACCTGCAAGGTGCCGGCATTGACGTTGGTATCACCGGTGAGGGTGTTGTTGCCGGTCAGTGTCAATGTGCCGATGCCCAGTTTGGTCAACCCGCCCCTGTCGATGCCGTCCCTGAGGACGCCTGCGAAGGTGCTGCTCTGGTTGTTGCCTCCGATGCTCAGGGTGTCAAAGTCACCGATGCCAACCGTGCCGTCACCGGTCAGGCTGCCGATGCTGGTCGAATCACCGATGTTGAGCGTGGTGCCGACCGCAAGGTTGACGGCGGCGTTATCGCCCAGCGCAGTGCTGCCAAGCGTGTTCAGGCTCCCGGCCTGCACATCGATCAGACCGTTGAAGGTGTTGTTGCCGCTGAGCGTCAGGACCGCCAGACCGTTCTTGGTCAACGTACCACTGCCGGCGATCACGCCGCCCAGCGTCAGGCCAAGGTTACCGGCGATGCTCAAATTGGCGTTGACGTTGAGGTCGTTGGCCAGCACCAGCGGCGCATTGTTGTCGAGGCTCGAAGTGCCGGCCACGGTCAGCGCCCCGGAGCCCAGTGAAGCGCCGGTGCCAAGGCTCAGCGTTCCGGCATTCAACGTGGTGCCGCCGCTGTAGGTGTTGATGCCGTTGAGGGTCAGGCTGGAGGCGCCGTTCTTGATCAGCCCACCGGCGCCGCTGATCACACCGGCGAGGGTCAGGTTGTTGGTGCCGGTGTTGCTCAGGTTGGCGTTGAGCACCACGTTGTTGCCCAGGTTGATCGCACCGTTGCTGTCCAGCGACGAGGCGCCGGCCACGGTGAGGTTGCCCAGGCCCAGCGCCGAATTGCTGCCTGCGATAAGGGTGCCAGCGTTGAGGGTGAGGCCGCCGAGGAAGTTGTTATTGCCGCCGAGGGTCAGGTTGGCCGCGCCGTTTTTGCTCAGACTGCCAGCGCCGTTGATCGTGCCGGCAAGGGTCAGGTCCGCCGTGCCGCCGACGCCGAGGTTGCCGACCAGGTTCACCGCGTTGTTCAGCGATACCGCAGTGGCGGCATCCAGCGTGGTGCCGCCCGCGGCGTTCAGGGTGCCGGAACCCAACGCCGAGTTGGATGCCAGAATCAGTCCGCCTGCGTTCAAGGCCACCGGCCCGAGGAAAGCGTTGTTGCCGGCGAGGGTCAGATTTGCGGCGCCGTTCTTGATCAGCCCGCCGGTGCCGCCAATCACGCCATTGAGGGTCAGTGCGTTGCTGCCGACCACGGTGAGGTTACCGTTGAGCGTGGCGGCGTTGCCAAGGGTCACGGCCGTATTGCTGTCCAGTTGTGTACCTGCATTGGCGATCAGCGTACCGCTGCCCAGTGCCGTATTGCTGCCGACGACTATCTTGCCGCCGTCCAGTTGCGTGCCGCCGCTGTAGGTGTTGGCACCGTTGAGCACCAGGGTGCCGCTGTCGAGCTTGTTGAGAATGCCGCTGCCATCGATGTTGACGCCGAGGGTGGCGGTCACGCCCGGATCGACCCGTACCGCCGTGGTACCGCCAGTGCCGTTCACCGCAGTCAATTGCCCCGCCGCGCCGTTCACCAGGTTGTACCCGTCGGTGAGAAATTGCATGCCGGTGAACAGTTGCGTGCCGTTGACCGTCACCGTGCCGGCCGTGCCCTGGAACACCGCGAAGTCGCCGGCCCACGGCTGGTTGATCAATCCGTTGGCATCGGTCCAGTTAGTGCCGACGGCATTCCATGCGCCGCTGCCGCCATCGACGACGCCGTTGGCAATCGTCTGACTGCCGTCCCAGTAGCGGATGTTTGCATTAGGCGCCGACACTTCAATATTGATCTGATTGGCTACGCCGGTCTGCACCAGCAGATCGCCGAGGCCGTAGCCGACCGGTACGCTGGCCACATCAAGACCCAGGTTGGTCAGGGCACCGGTGTAGTTGAACAGGCGATACACGCCGACGCCGAAACCACCGGCATCGGTGACGTTGAGGTTACCGTCGAGCGTGAGGTTGCCGCCGACGTTCATCAGCGACGTGGTCGACGGTGTCCCCAGCGCCACGTCAACGTTGCTGCCGGCCGCGAGGGTCAGTGCACCGGCGGACAGTTGGTTGCCCGAAGACAGCGCCAGATGGCCGCCACTGTTGACGTTGACCGTACCGAGCGCCGAACCGTTACCGGTCAGGGTACCGCCGGTGTTGACGTTGAGCTGGGCACTGGCCAGCGAACCGCTGAGATCGACGACGCCGCCATTGATCGCGGTGTTGCCGGAAATGCCGTTGATGCCGGTGAGGTTCAAGGTGCCGGTGCCGACCTTGATCAGGCCGCCGCTGCCGCTGAGATCGCCATCGAAGGTGCTGGTGACGTTGCCGCTGCCCACGGTCAAGGTGTTGCTGCCGGTCAGTTGCACACTGCCGCTGCCGGTCAGCGCGCCGAGGCTGGCGTCGCTGCCCAGATTCAGCCCGGCGCCGGCGCTGATGTTCACGCCGGAAGTATTGCCCAGCGCATTGGTGTTGAGCGTGGTGACGCTACCGGAAACGATATTCAGCGCACCGCTGAAGGTGTTGTTGCCGGCCAGGGTCAGGTCCGACAGGCCGTTTTTGGTCAGGCTGCCGGCGCCGTCGATGATGCCGTTGAGGCTCAGGTCGTTGTTGCCCGCAACAGTCAGTCCGGCGTTCAACGTGATCGCGTTGCCGATGCCGAACGATGCGCTGTTATCCAGCGTCGCGGCGCCGCCGACAATCAAGGCGCCACTGCCCAGGCCATTGGCATTGCCCAGGGTCAGCGTACCGGCGTTGAGGGCGGTGCCGCCGCTGAAAGTGTTGTTGCCGTTGAGGGTCAGGTTGGCCGCGCCGTTCTTGATCAATTGGCCGGTACCGCTGGTTACGCCACCGAGGCTCAGGTTTTGCGTTCCAGCCACGGTCAGCGCGGCATTCAGGGCCACCGCGTTGTTGAGGCTGACCAGCGGCGAGTTGCTGTCCAGTGTCGCGGCGCCAGCGACGGTCAACGCGCCGGAACCCAATGCTGAACTGTTGCCGACGGTCAAGGTACCGGCATTGAGTGTGGTGCCACCGAGGTAATTGTTGGCCGCGTTGAGAATCAGATTCGCCGCACCGTCTTTCACCAGGCTGCCGGCGCCGCTGACCAGACCGGTCAGGGTCAGGTTAGCTGTGCCGCCGACGTTCAGAGCGCCCGCGAGCGCTACCGCATTGTTCAGGCTGACGGCGGTGTTGGTGTCCAGCGTGGTGCCTGCCGCCGCGTTTAAAGTGCCGGAGCCCAGCGCGGTGTTGCTGCCGACAATCAGCTTGCCGCTGTTCAGCGCGGTGTTGCCGAAATAGGAGTTAGCGCCGTTGAGGATCAGGTCGGCGGCGCCGTTCTTGACCAATCCACCGATACCAGCCACCACACCACTGAGGGTCAGCGCGTTGCTGCCGCCCAGAGTCAGCGTGCCGCCGAGATTGACGTTGTTGGCCAACGTTGCTGCGGTGTTGGCATCCAGCGTGGTGCCGTTCGACGCGTTCAGTGCGCCAGTGCCGAGTGCGGTGTTGGAGCCAACGATCAGCGAGCCGGCGTTCAACGACGTGGTGCCGGTGTAAGTGTTGGCGCCGTTGAGGGTCAGGCTCGAGGCGCCGGTTTTGATCAGGCCGTTGCCGCCACTGATCACGCCGTCGAGAGTCAGCGCATTGGCGCCGCCAGCGGTGAGGTTGGCGTTGAGGGTGATCGCATTGGCCAACGTCACTGCCGAACTGCTGTTGAGGCTCCCCGCCCCGGCCACGGTCAGGGCGCCGGTGCCCAATGCCGCGGCGTTGCCGACGGTCAGACTGCCGGCGTTCAGCGTGGTACCGCCGCTGAAGGTGTTGGCATTGTTGAGGGTCAAGTTGGCCGCGCCATTCTTGAGCAACTGGCCGGCACCGTTGATCACACCGGAAAGGGTCAGGCCGCTGGTGCCGCCGATGGTCAGGGTACTGCTGTTGAGGTTGACGTTGTTGCTCAGATTGACGGCGCTGTTGCTGTCCAGCGTGGATACATCGATGACGTTCAGCGCACCACTGCCCAATGCCGCCGCGTTGCCCACGGTGAGGGTACCGGCGGCCAGCGTGGTACCGCCGAGATAGGTATTGGCGCCGTTGAGAATCAGGTTGGCGAAACCGCGCTTGGTCAACCCGCCACTGCCACTGATCACACCGCCGAGTGTCAGGTCAGCGCTGCCCCGGACTTCCAGGTCACCGCCCAGTGACACCGCATTGGTCAGCGCGACCGTGGTGCTGGCTTCGAGCCTGGTGCCTGCGGCGGCGGTCAAAGCGCCGGTACCCAGCGCAGTGTTGCTGCCGACGATCAAAGTCCCGGCATTGAGCGCGGTACCGCCGGAGAAGCTGTTGTTGCCGCTGAGGGTCAGGTCTGCCGTGCCATTCTTGATCAGGTTGCCGGCGCCACTGATTACCCCACCCAGACCCAGCGCCTGAGTGCCACCAATGGTCAGATCCGCCGCCAGCGCTACGGCGTTGGCCAGGGTCACTGCAGTGGTCGCATCCAGCGTCGTGCCGGCCGCCGCGTTCAACGCGCCTGTGCCGAGCGCGGTGTTGCTGCCGACGAACAGGCTACCGGCATTGAGCGCGGTATTGCCGGCGTTGGTGTTGTTGCCGGTCAGGGTCAGGCTGGCGCTGCCACTTTTGCTGATGCCGCCGGTGCCGGACAACACGCCTGCCAGGGTCAGGGCGTTACTGCCGAGTACGTTCAGAGTGCCGGTCAACGCGATGTTGTTGGCCAACGTGACGTTGGCGGTGCTGTCCAGACTGGTGCCGGCGGCGGTGTTCAGCGCGCCGCTGCCCAACGAATTGTTGTTGGTCACCAGCAGGCTGCCGGCGCTGAGCGTGGTGGTGCCGGTGTAACCGCTGTTGGCGCCGCTGAGGGTCAGGCTGCCAGTGCCGGTTTTGGTAATGCCGCTACCGCCGCTGATCAGACCGCCGAGGGTCAGTGCTCCCGTGCCGCCAGCCGTCAATGTGCCGCCGAGGCTGATGGCATTGCTCAGGTTGATCGTGCCGGGTGCGCTCAGGGTTGTCGCGCCGGTCACATTGAGGGTACCGGTACTGAACGCCTGATTGTTACTCACCTGCACCGTGCCGCCGTTGAGCGTGGTGTTGCCCAGATAAGTGTTGGCGGCGCTTAAGTTCAACTGGCCGGAGCCGATCTTGGTCAGGCCACCGCTGCCCGATATCACGCCGCTCAACGTCGTGGCGTTGGTACCTTGCAAGGTCATGCCACCAGCCCCCAGCGAAATCAGGTTGCTGATGTTCAAGCCGGCGTTGCTGGCTTGAATGATCCCGCCGTTGGAGGTCAGCACGCCGCTGCCAAACGTGGCGTTGTTGTTGAATTGAGCGACGCCGCCATTGAGCGTGGTCGCGCCGCTGACCAGCGGCCCCTGCAAAGTCCAGGTGCCGCTGTTGATGGTCAGGTTGTTGAAGTTGACGTAGGTCGCGCTGGACGCCGTGCCGACGCCGGTGGTGCCACCGCCGACACCCACGGGGTTTTGCAGGATCAGGCGGTTGGTGCCGCCGGCACCGCCATCGACGGTGCCGGTCGGGGCGAAAGTCAGGTTGATGCCAATCAGTCCGCCAAGCCCCACCGAAATCTGAACGCCGTCACCCACCTGCACCGAAGAACCGGTCACTGCCGTGAAGGTGTTGGTGCTGCTCGCCCCCATCGACACGCCGCCAGTGATGGCGCCGGCGTTGGTAAAGGTGTTGCCCGCCGCCGAAGTCTCGAACGCGATCCGGCCATTGATCACGCCGGTGCTGCTGTTGGTCATGTTGACCTGCGAGCCGCCGTAGACGCCGATCACCGGCGTATCCGCCAGGGTGATGCCGCCTATCGACAAACCCGTCGAGGTAATGGTGCCGTTGTTGGTGATGCTGGTAGTGCCCGCAGCGGCGTTGTTCACGCCGATGGCCAGGCCGTCAATGCTGGTCAGGTTCAGCCCCAGCAGCATTCCCGTGCCTCGGATGATCCCGGAAGCATTGTTGAGCACGTTGACGGTACTGGTGGCACCACTGCCGATGAACGCACCGCCACTCAACACCGAAACCAGACCCAGCAGCGCCGGGTCGATCGTGCCGGAGTTGTTCAGGCTGATGTTCACCCCGGTCAGGTCCATGACATGGCCGCCGAGGGTTGCGTTCATCTGCGCCCCGGCGTTGACGTTGATCGTCAGGCCGTTGGTGGCACTGCTGAAGTTGTTGAGAAACAGCGGCAGGGATGGCACGCCGGTACAGGTCACCGTGGAGCCGGCTGTCGAGCAGGTGGCCAACGCAGGTGTGCTCACACCGCCGAACAGCCATCCGGCGACGCTTAGGTGCACAGCAAGGGAAAGTGGGGGAAAACGCGAAAAAACCAGGGCAACGCCAAACCTTGCTTCCACGGGAACTCCTTTCGTGGTCAAACCACTTCAATCCATGAAGGGCAGATAGCAATGACGGTAAACCGTTACGTGCTGTCAGAACTGCTACGACCCAAAACTGTTTCACTCCCGAAACACCTTACTTGACGTTCGCTGATGGGCTAGTTGTCAAATAGTGCTAGTACTTTGGTGCTATCGGTGGCGAATGCGTCGGTTTTGTTGGAGTTTCGCCTGGTAATCCGGCAAAAAACCTGTTGATCGCAAGGCAGCAGTGGCGAGCAAACTCACTTGTACAGAACCGTAAATTTGTACGACAAGCCCAGTGCTCATTCAGGATGGGAGCTCTTCATGATCGTCACCGTCCGACAATCCGAATGAATTTTCCGAGTGGCCTGCGATCCCTCTAATACAACAGGGAGGATCCAGGGCTTTATGAATAACGCAAAACTTTTCGTCATCGAGTACACCCTTCATGGCGCCCCGAAATCGTTCATTATCCGTCTGGACAAGATGGATAACGCCGAAGCCTGGCATTGGGCGAGCTGCGACGCGGGAGTCGGGCGTATCCCGCGCTTCGGCCGCGAAAAAGTGCAAAAGACCAGCAAGCCGATGGCGGAGAAATTCGGGGTGGAGAACGTCAAATGGCGGCCGGCGAATTGAATCTCGGCGGACACGGGGGAATAGGCATGACAGGTACAACCATCAGCCAACCGGCGCATCTGGACTACGGGCTGGATACGCTGTTCGGTCGCGTCACCAAAAGCGCTGAATGCCGGGTTGGCCTGGAACAGGTCGAACATGCGCCGGACCGCTTCGCCGTGCGCATCACGGCGCCCTTGCCCGAAGACCTGGAACAGGCAAAAACCGTGGTATTGAGAGTCGAGGGACGTCGCCTGACCGGCACCGTCCGCCACAGTGAACGGTTGGACGATAACAGCCTGAAACTGGAAGTGGAGCCCGATTAGGCTCCACATTCCTGCGCACGGCTAACGATTGTCAGTGAGCGCACTTGCAGCCTTGATGACTGCATTCCTCGCCGTGTTCGTGATGCTTGGCGCAGGCTTCACAGCAATAGTGCTTGCCGTGACGCACAATCGGATGCTCGCCGAGCTTGCAGTTGCATTTCGGACAGTCACAGGTACGGTCGTCGGTCATGGAGCTGACTCCTTTTGCAGTGGTCGTCAGGGCTGTAGAAACAGCCCATCCAACCAGTGTAGGAGTTGCTCGGAGACTCGCACGATGATTGGCCCGGCCGCCATCGCCGGCAAACAGCTACCACAGGAGAGCAAAAGCAAAAGCAAAACGCCATACAACCACCGTTGCTTCTAACCACTCAACAGGCCGAGCGTTAGCTCGCCTGCAGCTTTTGATCTTGATTCACCCGCCCCATCGGCAGGCTGAGTGGAGGCGTTCATCCGGGGGTGGGCGCGCAGCGCCGTGCGGCGAAGCCGCACACATCGAGAGGAGGTCGTCGCGAAGCAGACCGGAGGCGATGCCCCCGGATGAATGCCGGAGCGAAGGTACCCCGAGCCTTAGCGAGGGGCCGTACGTCAGGGGCGAGCGTTTTTTTGCTTACTTTTTTGCTGGGCCGGCACTCCGGCGCTTGTAAAAAAAGTGACTCGCCGTAAGGGCGAAACCCTAAGCAGCCGTTACCGCAGCAACGGATATGTACACGTTCAACCCACCGCCTGATCGGCCCAGAGGCCGCCAAGGTCAAGCAGCCCCGCGCCGCCCACTACTGCGATACATGAAAACCAACGCCAACCCCAACAGCACCATCGCCAAAACCCGACTCCCCGACAACTCAATCGCCGGATTCCCCAACCAGCCAAAATTGTCGATCAACATCCCCATCGCCAATTGCCCGAGAATCACCGCCACCGTCGCCACCGCCGTCCCCACCCGCGGCACCGCGCCCACCATGACCATCATGTAGACAACCCCAAACAGCGCCCCGCTGAGTTGCCATTTCGGCACCTGCAGCAAACTCACCGCATGAACCGGTTCAAAAAACACAATCAGCAACCCGGTCAGTACCGTGCCGACTACAAAGGTCAGCAAGCTGCTGCGCAATACGCCGACCGTTTCGCCCAGACGCCCATTGATCGCCGCCTGCACACTCAACACCGCACCGGCGGCCACCACCACCGCCAACAAAATAATCAGACTCATCATTACCCCCGGGCAATCAGAACGAGTGCCGCAACAATCAGCAGCAAGGCCAGCCAACGTTCACCGTTAACCTTTTTTCGCGTGGCGCCGAACCAGCCGAAATGGTCGATCAAGACGCTCTTGCCAACCTGCCCGGACAGGATCGCGATCATGGTCATCGCAATACCGATATGCGGGGTTGCCAGGGTCAACACCACCACATAGATCGGCCCGAGAAAGCCACCAACCAATTGCCAGCGCGGCAGTTCGCTCAGGGCCGGCCCCTTTTGCGGGCCACTGAGCAACAGCAGGAAAAACAGAATCGCCGAGCCCACCCCGAAAATGCTCAGGGTCGCCCACAAATGACCGACCTGGACACCCAAAGGGCCAAGCAGACCGGCCTCCACGGAAAGGCCCATACCGGCCAGTATCACCAGTGGCAGCAGTAATAAACGCAACCCGGAGTTGGCGACCGGCGCCGGTACTCCCCCCACATCATCAACAGAAGCATGCATAGAAAACACCTGTGTAAAGGAATGATGGCGTGCATTATCGATTGGCATAGCTGTGCGATAAATGGGAGCATTCGGACAACACTTTTGCGCGTCTCGCACAGCAGGATCTACCATGCAAGGATTCAACGAATTGGGTTTCAAGGCGCTTCGGCTGTTTGTCGCGGTGCTCGACCACGGCAGTTTTTCCGAAGTCGCCCGCCGCGAAGGCGTGGCGCCGTCTTCGATTTCCCGCCAGATCCAATTGATCGAACAGGCCCTCGGCCAGCAATTGCTCTACCGCCACACCCGCGCCGTCATGCCTACCGAAGCTGGCCGAGTGCTGGGCGATCACGCGCGGCGGGTGCTGGTGCAATTGGAGGAAGCCGAACAGGCGTTGCAGGAACAACAAGCCGAACCGAGCGGACTGGTGCGCATCAATGCGCCGGTGGTCTTCGGTCAGCGGCACCTGTCACCCTGGCTGGGTCAACTGTGCGCGCGTTATCCGAAGCTGCAACTGGATATCCAGCAAACCGACAGCTATGTCGCACCGTTGCAGGAAGGCGCAGACCTGCTGTTTCGCATCGGTTCGCTGCACGACTCGAGCATGCAGGCGCGGGTGCTGGCGCCGCAGCGCTTTCAGGTCGCGGCGAGCCCGGCTTACCTGGAACGCCACGGCAGGCCCGAGCATCCCGACGAACTGGCCAACCACCAGTGCCTGGCCTACAAAGGCGTGGCTGGCCTGCAACGCTGGTTTTTCCGCAAGGGTACACAGCCGTGGGTACCGTATTCGGTGAAAGGGTCAATTACCGGCAACCACGCCGACACCCTGACGCAAGCCGCTGAACAGGGTTTGGGCCTGGTGATGTTTCCGTCATGGTTGATTGGCGAGGCGGTGCGCAGCGGTACGCTGGTGCCGGTGCTGGGCAACTATCAGGTATCCAACAGCCTGGAGCCGCAGCAGATCGCGATACTCTGGCCCGGCAGCCGACGCCTGTCGGTGAAGGTCAGGACGGTGATCGACTACTTCGTCCAATGCTTTGGCGAAGTGCCGTATTGGGACAGGTCATGACCCCTCAGACGGAAAGGTTGCGCTTCTGTGGCGAGGGAGCTTGCTCCCGCTTGGCTGCGTAGCAGCCTTAAAAAAGCGGTGAGCGCTGCGCACTCAAGCGCGAGCAAGCTCGCTCGCCACAAAAAGCATCGCTGATCAGATCCGGAACTGCCCGACCAGACCGCCCAACCGCTGTCCCAGGTCGGCCAAACTGCGCGAAGTCTGCGCGCCGAGTTGGGTTTCATCGGCAACGTTGTCCACCGCCACCGCGATCTGGTGCACGCTGCGGTTGATCTCTTCCGCCACGGCGGTCTGCTCCTCGGCGGCGCTGGCGATCTGTGCGTTCATCGAATTGATGGTGGCGATCAACTGCGCCATCGTATCGAGCGAAGCACCCGCCTCATTGGCCTGCGCGGACGTGCCGTCACCGGCTTCGCTGGAACGTCGCATGGCTTCTACCGCCGATTGGGTGCCGGCCTGCAAGCGGTCGATCATGCCCTGGATTTCCTGGGTGCTGATCTGCGTACGACTGGCCAGCGCCCGTACCTCGTCGGCCACCACCGCAAAACCGCGCCCGGCCTCGCCGGCACGGGCCGCTTCGATGGCGGCGTTGAGTGCCAGCAGGTTGGTCTGCTCGGCGATCGAACGAATCACCCCAAGCACGCTGACAATCGACGACACGTCTTTTTGCAGGCTGTCCAGGGACACGCCGCTGCTGCGAATGTCGTCCACCAACGCATGAATCTTGACGATGCTGCCGGCCACCACTCGCTTGGCAGCTTGTCCTTCTTCATCAGTCTGCTGGGCAGCAACCGCGGCGTTTTGCGCACTCTTGGCCACTTCCTGGGCAGCGGCGGACATTTCGTTTATCGCCGTGGCCACCTGGTCGGTCTCGTGACGCTGGCGCTCCATGGCCTGGTCGGAACGGTTGGCCTGTTCGGAAACCTGAGTCACCAGCCCGGTCAACTGTGAGGTCATCTCGGTGATCTGGCGCACCAGGCCATGGATCTTGTCGACGAAGCGGTTGAACGAACCCGCCAGTTGACCCAGCTCATCCTGGCTGGTGATGGTCAGGCGACGGGTCAGGTCCCCCTCACCCGCGGCGATGTCGTCGAGGTTGGCTTTCATCAGGTTCAATGGCCGCAGAATGGTGTTGGCCAGCAGCATGCCGGCTGCCGCGATCAGCAACAGCACCACCACGGCCACACCGACGATACTCAGCACCACGCCTTGCATACGCTCCTGAACCTTGGCCTCGACCACGGCGACTTGCGCCTCGATACCGTCGAGGTTGACCGACGTACCCACCGCCATGTCCCATTTCGGCAGGAATTCGGTGTAACCGAGCTTGGGCACCAGCACCTTATTGTTGCCCGGCAACGGCGAGCTGTATTGCAGATAGTGCGTCCCGTCCTGGGCGACTTTCACCAGATCACGATTGACGTAGACCCCGTTGGGGTCGCGGTTGTCCTTGAAGCTTTTGCCTACGCCTTCCGGATCTTTGGCCTTGAACAGGCGCACGGTGTTGGAGTCATAGCCGAAGAAGTAGCCGTCCTTGCCGTAGGTGATGTTCGACAGCAACTTGATCGCCTGCGCCCGCGCTGCGTCATCGCCTTGCGCGGCAGCGTCGTACAGCGGCTTGATCGTGGTCATTGCCACGGCAACGTAACTTTGCAGGGTGGCCTTGGCATCGCTGAGCAGGCGCTCGCGGGTGACCTCGACCTCTTGGCGGGCCTGGCCTTGCAGGATGAACAACGTGGTCAGGCTGATGACCAGCGCGAAGAGCAATACCGGGAGGACGGCGAGGGACAGGACTTTGGCCTTCAGGCTCATGCGCATGACGTTCACTCTTTTGATTTTGTTGGCGTGGTTAAAGGCTATAACGGCACGCCAAGGCAAAACTGTAGGAGCCGGGCTTGCCGGCGAAAGCAATGTCAAAGACGCCTTCGCCGGCAAACCTGGCTTCTACATGAGTGAAATCAGAGGACCATCGCGGCCACCCAGCCAAACGCCAGCAACGGCAGGTTGTAGTGCAGGAAGGTCGGGACCACGGTGTCCCAGATGTGATGGTGCTGGCCGTCGATGTTCAGGCCGGAAGTCGGGCCGAGGGTCGAGTCCGATGCCGGCGAACCGGCATCACCGAGGGCACCGGCCGTACCGACGATGCACACGATGGCGATCGGACTGAAGCCAAGTTGCACGCACAACGGCACGAAAATCACCGCCAGGATCGGCACGGTGGAAAACGACGAACCGATGCCCATGGTCACCAGCAATCCCACCAGCAGCATCAGCAAGGCGCCGATGGCTTTGCTGTGGCCGATCCACGCTGCCGACGTTTCGACGAGTGTCTGCACTTGCCCGGTGGCCTTGATCACTTCGCCAAACCCGGAAGCGGCGATCATGATGAAGCCGATCATCGCCATCATCTTCATGCCTTCGGTGAACAGGTCATCGGTGTCGCGCCATTTGACGATGCCCGATACCGAGAAAATCAGGAATCCGGCCAGCGCACCGATGATCATCGAGTCCAGCAACAGCTGAATAATGAAGGCCGCCGCAATCGCCGCACCCGCGACCATCAGGCTCAACGGGTTGTATTGCACCGCAACCTGTTCGACTTGCTCGATCTTTTGCAGATCGTAGACACGCTTCTTGCGGTAACTGACGAACGCAATCAGCAAGCCCACCAGCATGCCCAGCGCCGGAATCCCCATGGCGTGGGTGACGTTGATGCCGCTGATGTCTACGCCGCTGCGGGCGACGTTGGCCAGCAGGATCTCATTGAGGAAGATGTTGCCGAAGCCCACGGGCAGAAACATGTACGGGGTGATGAGGCCGAAGGTAATGACACAGGCGATCAACCGGCGATCGAGTTGCAACTTGGTCAGCACGTATAAAAGCGGCGGCACCAGCAAGGGAATGAAGGCGATATGTATCGGCAAGATGTTCTGCGAGGCAATGGCCACGACCCAGAGCAACCCGATCAACAACCACTTGACCTGGCCACCGCCCGAGGCGTGCTGGCGATCGACCATCGCCAAGGCCTTGTCGGCCAGGGCATGGGCCATGCCGGACTTGGCAATGGCCACCGCGAAAGCACCGAGCAAGGCGTAGGACAACGCCACGGTCGCCCCGCCGCCGAGCCCGCTGTTGAAGGCTTTGAGCGTCGCCTCGATCCCCAGGCCACCGGTCAAACCACCCACCAGCGCACCAACGATCAGCGCGATCACCACATGCACGCGGGACAGGCTGAGTATCAGCATGACGCCGACCGCGGCAATTACTGCATTCATTGTCACTACTCCAGACAAGCGAAAAGAGTCCAGCCGGGCGCCTGCATGAGCCACCAGCGGGTTAAAGAATGGGTCTTATTAGAAGGGCGCGCACTTTGCCGCAGACACGGCCCGGTGTCAAAGCCGCGCTCGAGGTCATTTATTCACCGGGGCGAGATAAAGAAAGCCAAATCACAGCCGTTACAGTGCAAAGTCTCAGATATTTATCGAATAAGGACGTCTCCATGTCGCTCAGACAACTTTCCATTCAATGGAAAATCACCCTGCTGGCCGGGCTGTGCCTGGCGGGCATCGTGACCCTGCTGGTAGGTCTTTCGCTGTACCGCATGGAGCACAGCTCCGAGTTGGTGAAAGCCTCGAGCATGGAAATGCTGACTGAAGCGGCGCAGGCACGGATCGAGTCCCAGGGTGTAAACCAGGCACTGGTCATTCGCCAGCAGTTCATGGACGCCTATCAATACGGGCATGGATTTTCCCGTCAGGTGCTGTTTTTGCGAGACCAGGCCGAGAAGCGTTTCCTCGATGCCTTCGACCTGCGCGAAGACCTGACACGACAGGTCAAATCAGCCCTGCAAGCCAACCCCGAACTGCTCGGCTTGTCCCTGGTGTTTGAGCCCAATGGCCTGGATGGCAAGGACGATCTGTTCAGCGGACAAGCCGAACTGGGCAGTAACGACAAGGGCCGTTTTGCCCTGTACTGGTCACAGCCGACGCCGGGCAAAGTAACGTCCATGGCGCTGCCGGAAAGCGACATGGCCGACACCAGCAGCGGCCCCAGCGGCGAACCGGCCAATGCCTGGTTCACCTGCCCGCGCACCCGCCTCAAGCCCTGCGTGATCGAACCCTACTTTTATGTGATCGACGGCCAGAAAGTGCTGATGACCAGCATCGTGTTCCCGCTGATGGTCAACGGCAAGGTCATCGCTTCGCTATCGGTGGATATCAACCTCAACAGCTTGCAAACGATCAGTCAGGGCGCCAGCAAAAAGCTCTACGACGGCCAGACCAGCGTCAGTATTGTCAGCCCGGCCGGCCTGCTCGCCGGTCACAGCCCGGACGCCGGCAAACTCAGCCAGCGCCTGGAAACCGTGGACCAGACCAGCGGTGCCGAACTGATGCGCATGCTCGCCGGCAGCAGCCAGACCGGCAGCCTGCACAGCCATCAGCAGCTCAAAGTCATATCGCCCTTCCAACCGATTCCCGATGGAAAATCCTGGGGTGTGTTGCTCGACGTCCCTGAAAAAGTGCTGATCGGTCCCGCCGAAGCCTTGAAAAAGCAGCTGGATGAAAGCAACACGGCCGGCACACTGACCGAGTTGGGGCTGGGTGTCCTCGCCGCATTGATCGGGCTGGTGCTGGTGTGGCTGATGGCCCGCAGTGTGACCAAACCGATCCTCGGCGTGGCGTACATGCTCGAAGACATCGCCAGCGGCGAAGGCGACCTGACCCGGCGCCTGGCCTACGACAAACAGGATGAGCTGGGGCAATTGGCGGGCTGGTTCAACCGCTTCCTCGACAAGCTGCAACCGATCATCGCCGAAGTGAAACGCTCGGTGCAGGATGCCCGCAACACCGCTGACCAATCGTCCGCCATCGCCACCCAGACCAGCGCCGGCATGGAACAGCAGTACCGTCAGGTGGATCAGGTCGCTACCGCGTCCCACGAAATGAGCGCCACTGCCCAGGATGTCGCCCGCAGCGCCGCCCAGGCCGCACAAGCGGCGCGGGATGCCGACCAGGCGACTCGCCAAGGCCTGACCGTGATCGACCGCACCACCACCAGCATCGACAACCTCGCCGCCGACATGAGCGCGGCGATGGTCCAGGTTGAAGGCCTGGCTGCCAATAGCGAAAAAATCGGTTCGGTACTCGAAGTGATCCGCGCCATTGCTGAACAGACCAACCTGCTGGCACTCAACGCCGCCATCGAAGCCGCCCGTGCCGGTGAAGCCGGACGTGGGTTTGCCGTGGTGGCCGATGAAGTGCGCAACCTGGCGCGGCGCACACAGGAGTCCGTCGAGGAAACCCGGGTGGTGATCGAGCAATTGCAAAGCGGCACCCAGGATGTGGTGGGCTCGATGGGCAACAGCCATCGCCAGGCCCAGGGCAGTGTCGAGCAGGTTGGACAGGCCGTTACGGCACTGCGGCAGATCGGCGATGCGGTGACCGTGATCAGCGACATGAACCTGCAAATCGCCAGTGCAGCCGAAGAGCAAAGCGCGGTTGCCGAGGAGATCAATAACAATGTCGCGACCATTCGCGATGTGACCGAATCGTTGTCGGGACAAGCCAACGAATCAGCACGGGTGAGCCAGTCGCTCAATTGCCTGGCCAATCATCAGCAGGGGTTGATGGATCAGTTCCGCGTCTAATTACCACTGATCCCCTGTAGGAGCCGGCTTGCTGGCGATGGCGGCGACACATTCAGTATCAATGTGTCCAGTACACCGCTATCGCGAGCAAGCTCGCTCCCACAGGTTTTCGTGTACATCCTTGCCATTCACTTTCCATCTTCAATGATGGCGAGTGGATATCTTCCGGAAGCCGATTATGCTTCATGAAACCTTGCAGCGATGCGAGGCCGTCAGTCTGTGTCCCAGGGCCCGGGTACGGCAACAAATGAGAGGTGCTCCGGCCTAAAACAAGAACAACGGAGAAAACTCATGGCGGCAATCGACAATACAACCACGGGCAGTGCGCCCAACCGCGGGATTACCAAGGAGGAACGTAAAGTCATCTTTGCCTCGTCCTTGGGCACCGTGTTCGAGTGGTACGACTTTTACCTGTATGGCTCCCTCGCCGCGATTATCGCCAAGCATTTCTTCGCCGGCGTCAACGAGACCACCTCCTTCATCTTCGCTTTGCTCGCGTTCGCCGCAGGTTTTGCCGTGCGGCCATTCGGCGCGATTGTGTTCGGCCGACTGGGTGACATGATCGGACGCAAACACACCTTCCTCATCACCATTGTGATCATGGGTGTTTCCACGGCGGTGGTGGGTTTCCTCCCGGGGTACGCGACCATCGGGGTGGCGGCGCCGATCATCCTCATCACCCTGCGCTTGCTGCAAGGTCTGGCCCTGGGCGGCGAGTACGGTGGTGCGGCGACTTACGTGGCCGAGCATGCGCCAAAAGGCAAACGCGGTTACTTCACCTCATGGATTCAGACCACCGCAACCCTCGGTCTGTTTCTGTCACTGCTGGTGATCCTGGCCTGTCGCACAGCACTGGGCACTGAAGCCTTCGAAGCCTGGGGCTGGCGGATCCCGTTCCTGTTGTCGATCCTGTTGTTGATCATCTCGGTGTACATCCGCCTGCAACTCAACGAGTCACCGGTGTTCCTGAAAATGAAGGCTGAGGGCAAATCCTCCAAGGCGCCGCTGACCGAATCTTTCGCCCGCTGGGACAACCTCAAGATCGTCATCATGGCCCTGCTCGGCGGCACTGCCGGGCAAGCCGTGGTCTGGTACACCGGGCAGTTCTACGCGCTGTTCTTCCTGTTGCAAACATTGAAAATCGAACCGCAGACCGCCAACCTGCTGATCGCCGGCTCGTTGCTGATCGGCACGCCGTTCTTCGTGATTTTCGGCAGCCTGTCCGATCGGATCGGCCGCAAAGGGATCATAATGGCCGGCTGCATCCTCGCGGCGCTGACGTATTTCCCGATTTTCAATGCGCTGACCCAGTACGGCAATCCCGATGTGTTCGTCGCCCAGGAGAAAAACCCGGTCACGGTGGTCGCCGATCCTGACCAGTGTTCGTTCCAGTTCGACCCGGTGGGCAAGGCCAAATTCACCAGTTCCTGTGACTTGGCCAAGACCGTGCTGGCCAGACGGGCGATCCCCTATAAAAACGAAAAAGCCGAGCCGGGCACTGTGGCGCAAGTGCGGATCGGTGAGAAGGTGATCCAGAGTTTCGAGGGCACCGGCATGCCGGCCGCCGACTTCAAGGCCAAGAACGATGCCTTCACCGCCTCGCTCGCTACTGCTCTCAAAGAGGCCGGCTACCCCGAAAAGGCTGACCCGGCCAAGACCAACTATCCGATGGTGTTGTTGCTCCTGACCATTCTCGTCATCTACGTGACCATGGTGTACGGCCCGATCGCCGCGTGGCTGGTTGAACTGTTCCCGGCACGTATCCGCTATACCTCGATGTCGCTGCCGTACCACATCGGCAACGGCTGGTTTGGCGGGTTCCTGCCGACGGTGGCCTTCGCTATGGTGGCAGCCACTGGGGATATCTATTACGGCCTGTGGTATCCGATCGTGATCGCAGTGATGACGGCGATTCTGGGGATTTTCTTCATGCCGGAAACCAAGGATCGGGAGATTCATCACACCTGAAACCGGCACAACACAACCCCTGTGGGAGCACGGCTTGCCGGCGATGGCGGACGGGAGATCGCCATCGCGAGCAAGCTTTGCTCCTACGGGGGATGTCGGTGTGTTTTCAGGTGCGTTTTGGTAGTTCGATCAACACTTTCAACCCGCCCCACTCGCTCACCTGCAAGTGCATCACCCCGCCCCAGGTGTCGACGATATCGCGCACAATGCCCAGGCCCAGGCCATGCCCATCGGCCTGTTCATCCAGCCGTGCGCCGCGGCTGAACACCTGATCGCGCCGGTCTTCGGGAATGCCCGGCCCGTCGTCTTCGACAATCAGCTGAAAACTTTCTGCAGCCTCGACCACACTCAATCGGACTTCGGCATCGGCCCATTTGCAGGCGTTGTCCAACAGGTTGCCGAGCAGTTCCAGCAGATCCTCGCGATCCCATGGCAGTTGCAGCCCGGCCGGGGTGCGATAGCTCAGGTTCAGATGGTCGCCGTGAATCATGTTCAATGTCGCCAACAACCCCGGCAGTTCGGCGTCGCAGTCAAACAGTGCGCCCGGCAGTGCATCGCCGGCCAAGCGAGCGCGATTGAGTTCACGATTGAGCCGCTGTTGCACCTGTTCCAGTTGTTCCTTGAGCACCTTGCGCAGTTGCGGATGCGCGTCGAGCTGTTCGCTCGAGGCAAGACTCAACAGCACGGCCAATGGGGTTTTCAAGGCGTGACCCAGATTGCCCAAGGCATTGCGCGAGCGCTTGAGGCTGTCTTCAGTGTGAGCCAGCAGGTGGTTGATCTGCGCCACCAGCGGCTCCAATTCCACCGGTACCTGCTCATCAAGTTGCGAACGCTGGCCCTGTTGCAGTTGCGCGATCTGTTCGCGGGCCTTTTCCAGCGGGCGCAAGGCGCGACGCACAGTGACCCGTTGCAACAGCAGGATCAGCAGCAACCCCGCCAGCCCCAGTCCGAGCCCGACCTGCTGCATCCGCTGGAAGCTCTCGCGCACCGGCGTGTAATCCTGCGCCACACTGATGGAAATCGACTGGCCGAGGCGCCGATAGTCGGAACGCAACACCAGCAATTGCTGCCCTTCCGGCCCCAGTTGCAGGTTGCTGTGCAGGCCGGGATGATCGAGGCGCGGCAGCTCCTGATCCCACAATGAACGGGAGCGCCAATGACTGTCGGCAAAATCGATACGGAAATAATGACCGGAAAACGGCCGTTGATAGGCTGGAGACAAGCGCCGCTCATCCAGTTGCAAGCCCTGCGGGCCACGCACCAGCGCCACCAGCAGGCTCTCGCTGTCGTTGCGCAATCCCGCCTCGAGGTAGCGCTGCAAGCCCATTTCAAACAACCACAGACTGGTTTGCGCCAGTATCAGGCCGACAATCACCATGACGCTGATCAGGCCAAGGCTCAAGCGCCGCTGGATCGACCTCACCTGGCTTGCCCGCCGAACAGGTAACCCTGGCCGCGACGGGTTTCGATCACACTCTTGCCGAGCTTGCGCCGCAGGTGATTGACGTGAACTTCCAGCACGTTGGAATCGCGCTCGGTTTCACCGTCGTAGAGGTGTTCGGCGAGGTGGCTTTTGGAAAGGATTTGCTCGGGGTGCAGCATGAAATAACGCAGCAAGCGGAACTCGGCTGCGGTGAGCTGGACCTCGGCGCCATCGCGTGTCACGCACTGACGGCCCTCGTCCAGATGCAACCCGGCAGCCTTGAGCGTCGGTTGATTGGCCTGGCCGTGGGAGCGACGCAACAACGCCTGAATGCGTAAATGCAGCTCTTCGGGATGGAACGGTTTGGTCAGGTAATCGTCGGCACCGGCCTTCAGGCCTTCGATGCGTTCAGCCCAGGAACCGCGTGCGGTGAGGATCAGCACTGGCGTAGCCAGACCTGCGGCGCGCCATTGCGCCAGCACGTCCAACCCCGGGACGCCCGGCAAACCGAGGTCGAGGATGATCAGGTCATAGGGCTCGGTACTGCCCTGATGCAGCGCGTCGCGACCATCGGCCAGCCAGTCCACGGCGTACCCTTGGCGATTGAGGCCGGCCATCAATTCGTCGGCCAGGGGCACGTGGTCTTCCACCAGGAGCAAACGCATCGGTCAGTCTTCCTTGTCTTTCAGTAATCGGCCGGTGGCGGCGTCAAGGTCAAGCTCGCGCACCACGCCTTCAGTAGTGAGCAACTCGACTTCGTAAATATAGATGTCGTGCTTCTCTTCGAGCTCAGCCTCCAACAGTTTGGCCTCGGGGTAGCGGTCCAGCGCCTGTTGCAACAATTGCTCGAGCGGCAGGATCACCCCCTGTTGGCGCAGGCGCAGGGCTTCGTCCTGATCGAGGTCACGAGCCATGGCCACCGAACAGAAAGCCAGCAGCACCAGCGCCAGTCGACTGCCGGCGCGCCGTGTTGTAAAGGAAAGCAACGTCATTACGAATCCTGATGATCCTTGAGAACCTGCCCGCTGACAGCGTCTAATTCCAGATCCCAATCGATACCCTGCGAGTCGCGCAGTTCAATCTGGTAGATGTACTTGCCGTACTCTTCTTCCAGCTCGGTTTCAGTGATAGTGGAACCCGGGTGCCTGGTCAACGCGGTGGCATTGAGTTTCTCGAAAGACACAATGGTACCAGCGTCGCGCAGCCTCAAGGCTTCATCCGGCCCCAGATCGCGCGCGTGGGCGATACTGGCGGTCAGGCTGATGATGGACGCGGTGAACAGGGCAGTCAGGGTTTTCATGGGTGTCTCCGTATTCTTTTAGGTGTTGCCTACGGGGGCCACGTTAGCGATAAGAACTTAATTGAAACTGAATTGCCATCATTGGCCACAGCAACACAAAACCTGTAGGAGCACGGCTTGCCGGCGATGGCGCCCGGGAGATCGCCATCGCGAGCAAGCTTTGCTCCTACGGGTTTGGCGCAAGCTGTTACATAATTAACTGTTGCCAGACACAGAGGCCGGTATGACCGCCATGCACATCAAGTTTCCCTCCCTGACGCTCAAGGCCGGGCCGCGTGCCTTGGCGCGCATCCGTGAAAACGGGTTGCAGGCTGCCGATGTCGGCACGTTGCCGGGCGCTGCCGGTGGCCCCAAGGCATTGGGGATTCAGGGGCTGGACCTGGCGTTATTCGGCCAATGGTTGCCGACGGCGCCCCGGGAGCGCTCGCTGATCGGCGCATCGGTGGGTTCCTGGCGCTTCGCCAGCGCCTGCCTGCCAGACGCCGCCGAAGGCATCCGCCGACTTGGCCAGCTCTACACCGAGCAGGATTTCGCCAAGGGTGTGACCATGGCGCAAATCAGCCAGAGCTCGCGGCGCATGCTCGATGACTTGCTCGACGGTCACGATGCCGCCCTGCTCGCCAACCCCCATTACCGCCTGAACGTCATGGTGGTCAAAAGCCACGGCCTGCTCGCGGATGACCATCGCGGGCGTCTGGGCCTTGGCCTGTCGTCGGTGATTGCCGATAACCTGCGCGGCCGCGCGCGGCTGTCGCGGCACTTCGAACGGTTGATCATTCACGATCCGCGCCTGGCGCCGCCGGTCAATGCGCTGAATGACTTCCCGTCACGTTTCGTCGCCCTCGATGCCGGGAATCTGCGCCAGGCCTTGCTAGCCTCCGGATCGATCCCGATGGTGATGGAAGGCGTGCGCGATCTGCCGGGTGCCGGCGCCGGGACGTTCCGCGACGGCGGCTTGCTCGACTATCACCTCGACCTGCCCTACAGCGGCGATGACATCGTGCTCTATCCGCATTTCACCGACCGGGTGATTCCCGGCTGGTTCGACAAGACGCTGCCTTGGCGCCGCGCCTGCCCGGCACGCCTGCAAAATGTCTTGCTGGTGGCGCCGTCGAAGGAGTACCTGGCGCGTTTGCCCTACGGCAAACTGCCGGACCGCAACGACTTCAAACGCTTCATGGGCGACGCCCCGAGCCGACAGAAATACTGGCGTGCGGCGATGGATGAAAGTCGGCGCCTGGGCGATGAGTTTCTCGAACTGGCCGCCAACGGTCGCCTTGGCGAGCGCTTGCTGACCCTTTAGTCAGGACAAGCTGTTAAACTCGCCGCCTGCCCGAATCGCTGCGGCGAACGCCATCTGAACAGAGCTGAAAACACTGTGGAAATTTTCAAAGAGTTTACTTTCGAATCCGCCCACCGCCTGCCCCACGTCCCGGACGGCCACAAGTGCGGCCGCCTGCACGGTCACTCGTTCAAAGTGGCGATTCATCTGAGCGGCGACCTCGATCCGCACACCGGCTGGATCCGCGATTTCTCCGAAATCAAGGCGATCTTCAAGCCGCTGTACGAGCGTCTGGACCACAACTATCTGAACGACATTCCCGGCCTGGAAAACCCGACCAGTGAAGTGTTGGCCAAGTTCATCTGGACCGAAATGAAACCTCTGCTGCCGGAACTCAGTGCGATCCGCATCCACGAGACGTGCACCAGCGGTTGCATCTATCGCGGCGAGTAAACCTGCCAATGGATGCACAACCCTGTAGGAGCGAGCCTGCTCGCGATGGACGTCAAGACACCGCGTTTTTTCCAGATACACCACGTTAACGTTAACGTCTTTCGCGAGCAGGCTCGCTCCTACATTGGGTATGCGTTTCGTCAGTGATACAAAAAACAGCCTTCAACGGCTGTTTTTTTATGCCTATGCTTTTTGGCTCGCACCTGCCAAGAGGACACGTCCATGACTGAATGGCCACTGGCTCAAACCTACCGTTTCAAAGGGCACTCCGTTCGCTATGCCGTTCGCGGCGATGGCCCGCCGCTGGTGTTCGTGCACGGCACACCCTTCTCTTCTTATGTATGGCACCGGATTGCGCCGCATTTCATCACCACGCACCGCATTCACTACTTCGACCTGCTGGGCTACGGGCTATCCGAGAAAGTTGAGGGTGACGTTTCATTGGGCGTGCAGAACGAATTACTGGCGCAACTGTTGGAACACTGGGGCCTGGATAACCCCGATGTGGTGGCCCATGACTTTGGCGGCGCGACCACCCTGCGTGCGCACCTGCTCAACGGCAAGGATTACCGCAGCCTGACGCTGATCGACCCGGTCGCGCTGACGCCCTGGGGCTCGCCGTTCGTGCAACACGTGCGACAGCATGAAGCGGCATTCAGCGGTTTGCCCGACTACATTCAGCGAGCCATCGTGCCGGCCTATATCCGCGGGGCAATCAAACGCGACATTCCGGACGACGAACTCGCACCGTACGTGCAACCCTGGCTGGGCGACCCCGGGCAAGCGGCCTTTTACCGGCAGATCGCTCAGATGGACGAACGCTTCACCCGCGAAGTCGAAGGCTTCTACCCGACGATGCGCTGCCCGGTGCAGATCCTGTGGGGCGAGGACGATCAGTGGATTCCCATCGAACGCGGGCGAGCCTTGCAACAGATGATCCCGGGCGCACAGTTTCACGCGGTTCCCAACGCCGGTCATCTGGTGCAGGAAGATGCTCCTGAGGCCGTTGTCGCGGCGTTGATGCGATTTTTGCCACTGGCGGGGATTGCCATCACCGAGCTAACGTGAGGACATTGACAACCGAACCTCTAAAAGGACTCTCCTGATGCACATCATCAATGCCAGGTTGCGCAACCAGGAAGGCCTGCATGAGTTGCACCTGGAAAACGGCCTGATCAGCAACATCGCCCGCCAGACCGAAGCACCTACCCTGGGGCCAGACGATCTGGATGCTGGCGGCAACCTGGTCATACCACCCTTCGTCGAGCCGCACATTCATCTCGACGCAACCCTGACTGCGGGCGAGCCGCGCTGGAACATGAGCGGTACGCTGTTTGAAGGCATCGAGTGCTGGGGCGAGCGCAAAGCCACCATCACCCAGGAAGACACCAAGACCCGGGCCAGGAAAACCATCCAGAACCTGGCGGCCCACGGCATCCAGCACGTGCGCACGCATGTCGATGTCACTGACCCGCAGTTGACCGCCCTGAAGGCGATGCTCGAAGTGCGCGAGGAAAGCCGGCACCTGGTGGACATGCAAATCGTCGCATTCCCGCAGGAAGGCATCGAGTCCTATCGCAACGGCCGGGACTTGATGGAGGAAGCGATCCACATGGGTGCCGACGTGGTCGGCGGCATTCCGCATTTCGAGTACACCCGCGAGCAGGGTGTCAGTTCGGTGAAGTTCCTGATGGACCTGGCCGAGCGCACCGGGTGTCTGGTGGACGTGCATTGCGATGAAACCGACGACCCGCACTCTCGCTTTCTCGAAGTGCTCGCCGAAGAGGCCCGCAGCCGCGACATGGGTTCGCGGGTCACCGCCAGCCACACCACGGCCATGGGCTCCTACGACAACGCCTACTGCGCCAAACTGTTTCGTCTGCTCGGGCATTCGGGTATCAGCTTCGTTTCATGCCCCACCGAAAGCATCCACCTGCAGGGCCGCTTCGATAATTTCCCGAAACGCCGCGGCGTGACCCGGGTCAACGAGCTGCTCGAAGCCGGCATGAACGTGTGTTTCGGCCAGGACTCGATCGTCGACCCGTGGTATCCGCTGGGCAACGGCAACATCTTGCGGGTACTCGAAGCGGGCCTGCACATCTGCCACATGCTCGGTTACCGCAACCTGCAAAGCGCCCTGGACCTGGTCACCGACAACAGCGCCAAGGCCCTGGCCCTGGGTGACCGCTACGGACTGGAACCAGGCCGGCCAGCGAACCTGCTGATTCTTTCTGCCGATAGCGACTACGAGGTGATCCGCAGCCAGGGATTGCCGTTGTATTCAGTGCGCGGGGGCAAGGTGTTGATGAAGCGGACGATGCCGGTGGTGGAGTTCAGTGGGCAGAGCTGAGACTTGCGTTGGGCTGGTCGGCAAGCCCCTTGTAGGAGCGAGCCTGCTCGCGATGAACCCGAGAACAATGCGGGGGGCCAGACTACCCGTGTCATCGTTGACGACCATCGCGAACAGGTTCGCTCCTACAAAGGGGCTTGCCAGCGATAGCGATCCAAGCGTCAATCCGTCAACCCGTCAACCGGGCCGTACCAAACAGGCTCACCCGTCGCAACTCCCCCCGCTCTTCCTCCAGCAAAATCGGCGCAGTACCACCGGGCATCGTCACTTTCACCTCCCCGGCACTCACCCAGCCCACCCGCCAGGCCGCGCACGCCACCGCCGTGGCGCTGGTGCCGGAGGACGCCGTCGGCCCTTCGCCGCGTTCGAATACGCGCGCGATCACTCGCTGCGCGGCATCATGGGCCGCCCATTGCAGATTGATCCCCGCCGGGCACGGTTGTCCTGCCCCGGTGGGCATGGCGAAAGCGATTCGCGTGAGCCCTTCGCCCAATGCGGGTTCACGCATTTGCTCGTTGCTCGGCAGCGCATCCACGTGGTCCACCAGCGTCACACAATGCGGATTGCCGACCCGTACAAACTGACTGCGGACCCATGCGCCGTTCAATGCTGCCAGCGGCTGTACATGGCTCAGTTCCCGGCCGTTGAACGTTACACTCTCAACGCCTTGAGCACTGACTGCTTGCGGGCCGAAAGTCGGTTGCCCCAGATCCAGCCAGAAACCCTGCACCCCTTCGACCTGCGCCGCTTTCACCGAGGTTTCTCCCGGTGAAATCACATCGGTCTTGTCGTGATGAACCTTGAGCACACACGCCTCGTCCCGGGGCAATAAACCTTGGTCACTCAGGGCCTGGGAGAAAATCGTCAGGCCGTTTCCACTGCGTTCGGCGAGGGTGCCGTCGGTGTTGACAATCAACAGATCGAACGGTGGCGACGACTGGAACGGACCGACCAGCAGACCGTCGCTGCAATGGCTTTTGCTGCCGGCCGGTTGCTCGCCCGGCGCCCAGGAGCAGCATGCCTCGACAGCCGCCAATGCCCACGATTCGCGGGCTTGCGCGGCGTGACCGGCTTCATCGGGTACGGCGATACCCTGTTGGCGCAGCGCCTCGGGCGCCACGACCATGTAGATATTGCCTCGTGCATCGTACATCCGCGCCATGGCGCCCTCTCTGTTGGAATGATCGGTCTGACTCAACATATCGCGAAACGCGCATCGGCTGTGCAACGATGTCAGTCTGTCGCAATGCAAAACCCTGCGGACGCTGATCGAACCCTCGCCGCACGATCACTGTCCCTTGGAGACGCGATGTTTTTAGCCAAGGATTGATATGACCAACCTCAACACCCAGACTTCATACGCACCGGGGCGCATGGAACAAATGTCCACGCGCGTCGCTTTTTTCATCGCCGGGTTCGGCATCGCCGCGTGGGCACCGCTGGTGCCGTATGCCAAGGCGCGGGCCGGGCTGGACGAAGGCACGTTGGGTTTGTTGCTGCTGTGTCTGGGGGTGGGTTCGATTCTGGCCATGCCGATGGCTGGGATCCTGGCCACGCGCTTCGGTTGCCGCAAAGTGGCGACCGGCGGGACGCTATTGATCTGTGCAGCGCTGCCGCTGCTGGCCACGGTGTCGTCGATTCCGGCCTTGATCGGCGCGCTATTTATGTTCGGCGCAGGCCTCGGCACGGTGGATTCGACGGTGAACCTGCAAGCGGTCATCGTCGAACGTGCCAGCGGCAAGAACATGATGTCGGGGTTCCACGGTTTGTTCAGCCTGGGCGGCATCGTCGGCGCGGCGGGCGTCAGTGCCCTGCTCGGCCTGGGGCTGTCGCCGCTCGGTGCGATGCTGGTGGTGGTCGCTTTGCTGTTGGTCGCCCTGCTGAAGGCCGTACCACACATGTTGCCCTATGGCAGCGACAGTTCAGGGCCGGCGTTTGCCGTTCCCCATGGCATCGTGCTGTTCATCGGCGGCATGTGCTTCATCGTCTTCCTCGCCGAAGGCGCGGCACTGGACTGGAGTGCAGTGTTCCTGGCGCAGGAGCGCGGGATCGATACGGCCTATGCGGGGCTGGGGTATGCGGCGTTTGCCTTGACCATGACGGTTGGACGCTTGACCGGTGACAAAATCGTGCGGCGGCTGGGCGCGACACGGGTGATCGTGTTCGGAGGGCTGACTGCGGCGGCCGGGCTGTTTCTGGCGACATTCGCCCCGAGTTGGGAAGCGGCGTTGGCCGGTTATGCGTTGCTCGGTGCAGGATGCTCGAACATTGTCCCGGTGCTGTACACCGCCGTGGGCAAACAGACCGTCATGCCGGAAAGCATCGCCGTGCCGGCCATTACCACGCTGGGTTATGCCGGGATTCTTGCCGGGCCTGCGGTGATCGGCTTTGTCGCCCATGCCGCCAGCTTGAGCTTTGCCTTTGGGTTGATGGCGTTGTTGCTGGTGGCGGTGGCGATTGGCGGGAAGGTATTGAAGGTCTGAAGGCATCGCTGGCAAGCCAGCTCCCACAGAATCGTAGTCGTACACCTAAGTCGTGTTCGCCGCGAACTCTGTGGGAGCTGGCTTGCCAGCGATAAAGGCTTCCCGGTCTATCAGAAGCCAACACTGGCCTGCACGAAAAACGTACGCGGCGCGCCAACGTACATGCCCGAGTTATTGTCGCTGGAGCGAGTGAAGTACTGCTTGTCGAAGATGTTTTTCACCCCCGCGCCCAGCTTCAGGTTCGACACCTGCGGACCAAAGTCATAACCGCCACGGACGTTCCAGGTGACGTAGCCCGGAATGTCACCGTACTGACCATCGGCCGTGCCCTCGGTGATGTAGTTGTTGCTGAAGCTGCCGTCGGCGTTCACCGCAACACCCGGTGAGCGCTGTTTGGACTGGGCAAAGGCGTCGATATTGTAGGTCCAGCGATCAATGTCGTAACGCAGCCCGGCGGTGGCCACCTGACGCGAATAGAACGGCAGGTCACGCCCCTCGAAATCCGGGATATCGCCTTCATAGACGGCACGGGTGTAGGTGTAGCCGGCATTCGCTGTCAGACCGGCCAGACGCGGGTCCAATGCCGCCATATCGTAGTGGACCGATGCTTCGATCCCCTGGTGGGTCGTTGCGCCCAGGTTGGTCCAGCCCGCATCGTTGCTGATGTACTGCAACTCTTTATCGAAGTCGATGTAGAACAACGTCACTTCGCCGCCCCACACGTCATCGTTGTAGCGCGTGCCGATTTCATAGGTCTTGGCTTTTTCCGGCTCCAGACCATTGGCAGTGCTGTCGCCTGTACCCCCCTGACCGAGCTGGAAATACTGCAGGCTGCCGAACGAAGTTTCATAGTTGGCGAACAGTTTCCAGGCATCGGAGATGTGATACATCACGCTCAGCGCTGGCAGCGGTTCGTTGCTTTCGATGCTGCGTTTCTTTTCCGGTACGGGCCGGCCGGCCGTGTCGAGTACCGGGCGGTCGTGCCAGTCGGTACTGATATGTTCAAAGCGAATACCGGGAGTGACGGTCCATTGGCCGACATCGATCTTGTTGTCGATATACACCGAGTTGGCTTCGGTGCCACCGGTTCGGTCCTGATAGACATGCCCGTCCGAACCTGGACGTACCACCGGCTCGTTGCTGCTGTTGAGCCCCAGGCGGCTGGCCTCTTCGTGCATGGCTTCTTTCAGGTAGCGATAACCGACACTGACTTCCTGGGTGGTCGGGCCGACATCGAACACATGGGATACACGCGGTTCGATGCCAAAGGTGTAGTAGGTGCGCGGGAACGAGCCGATGGTTCTCTGATCGCGGGCGGCGATGTTACTGCCGCGAAAACTGTCGGTGTAGTACGTCAGCACTTCGGCCTGAGTGCGGTCGTCGAGTTGGCGGACCCATTTGAACGACACGTCCTTGCGACGGCCACTGAAGCTGTCGTTGTTCCGGTCGGACTGGAACGGGTCAGCGTCGTACTGCGCCTGGGTCAGGCCGCCGGGCATGTCGGCGCTGGCATCGTAGTAATGGAAATTGAGGCTGAAATCGTCGTAATCCGTAGGTGCCCAATGGGTCTTGAGGATCACGTCGTCGATGTCGTTGCCGTTGTTGCGCTCACGGTAGCCGTCGCCGTTCACCCCGGAGTACAACAGCGCCACGCCCATGCCGTTGTCCGCGGTGCCGCCGGCAAATACCGTGTCGATATGCTTCCAGCCACCGTGCTGGGACGTTTCCAGGGTCGTGCCGATTTCCGCAGAGGCTTGTTCAGGGATCGCACGGGTCACGAAATTGATCACACCGCCCACGTTCTGTGGTCCGTAACGCACGGAACCGGCACCGCGCACCACGTCGATGCTGTCGAGGTTGCCGGAGGAAATCGGTGCCATGGACAGCTGCGGTTGGCCGTAAGGCGCGAACGCCGCAGGCACGCCGTCGATCAGCACGGTGGAGCGCGGCGACAGGCGCGACGTCAGGCCGCGAACACCAACGTTCAGGGAAATGTCGCTGCCACCGGTACCGTTGGCGTCCTGCACTTGCACGCCCGGCACACGTTTCAGAACGTCGCCGACGTTCATCGCACCTTGCTCGACCATCGCTTCGCGGCGGATCACGGTCCGCGCGCCCGGGTGATTCTGCACCACGGCGGCGTCGGCATCATCGAGCCAGTCGCCGACCACTTTGATGTCGGTCACGCCCAATTCCAGTGGCCCTTTTGCAGCCGCCGTTGGCGCCGGTAACAAGGTGACCGAGCCTTTATCGATCTGGTATTGCAGGCCGCTGCCCTGCAACAGCTGACGCAGCGCCTCTTCCGGGGAAATATTGCCCTCCACCGCCGGAGCCTGTTTGCCGGCCACCAGTTCAGGGCTGAAAAAAACCTGCAACGACGTTTGCTGGCCCAGCTCACTCAAAGCCTGACCCAGTGGCTGCGCCCTGATTTTAATGGCGTCGGCCGCGAAGGCCTGGGGCATCGCAACGTTGATCGCCAGTGCGAGCGCCAGGGGCAACCAAGGGAGATTGTTGTTTTTAGCGGCGGATTTTTTCACGTCAAACGGCGTCCTGTGAATCGCAAGAGTGTGCGCTTGTTAATGCAAACCAGTTGCAGTTGAACAGGAAGACGATGAACTCGAAAAAAACCTGAATTTTATTTTGAAATTATTTCCTGACTGCCGTCATCGAGGGTACGCACGGCCACCGGAAGTATGCTCGGCAAGGCCTTGAGCAGCGCATCGGTGTTGTCGGACTTGAACACGCTGGTCAGACGCAGATCGCCGACTGCGCGGCTGCCGACCTTGAGCGGCGTCTCGCGATAGCGCGAGACTTGCTCGGCGACATCGGCCAGCCTGGCGTTGTTGAAGACCAGTTTGCCGTTGCGCCAGGCGGTCAGTTCGGCCGGGTTGACCGCATAGGCCGCCGCGACTTTGCCGTGCGCATCGACATGGGTGCCCAGGCCAGCCGTAAGGTTGATGAAGTCGTTGTCGGCAGCGTCGTGCCCCTGAACCTTGACGGTGCCCTGCTCCACCACGACCCGGGTTTCGCTGGCGCCACGGCGCACATCGAAACGGGTGCCGGTGACCGTGACTTTGCCGTTGCCGGCCTCGACGATGAAGGGTCTGCGGGTGTCAGGCTGGACGCGGAACATCGCCTCGCCTTCGATCAGTTCTATGCTGCGACGATCCTTCGCGAAGCGCACCTGAATCCGGCTGCGGCTATCCAGATCGACCACCGAGCCATCCGGCAGCGCCACATGACGGCGCTCGTTCAGTGCTGTGGAGAACTCAGCCGTGTAAGGCGCCGGATGATTCAGGCCACTGAACAAACCCAGCCCGAGCGCTACCGCCAACACGCTGGCGGCAACCGCATAACGCAGCACCGGGCGGCGTTTGTTGCGCGTTGGCGCTTCCTGACACAGCGCTTGCAGACGCGCCGCAGGCACCAGGTCGGCAGCTTTCCACAGCCCCTGGAGCCATTCGAATTCGGTTCGATGTTGCGGGTGTTGGTCCAGCCAGGTTTCGAACTGGCGATGCGTTTGGGCATCGACCGCAGGTTCCTGCAAAAGCACAAACCACCGCGCCGCTTCATCGCGGACCGCTGTTTGCCCGCACGCACAAGCACGAGTATCCATCATGGAAGTTCCTGTTTGGCTGGGGATGAAAAATGGCCACCGCTCATGATTGCAGTCCGTCCAGGCGGTCGCGCAGATGCCGCAGCGTGCGGATCATATACTTTTCCACCATGTTCTTGGACAGCCCCAGGCGTTCGGCGATTTCAGCCTGGGTCAGGCCTTCGATTTTCTGCCAGACAAACACCTTGCGGCAGTTGATCGGCAATTCGGTGAGCGCGCGCTCGATGGAATCGGCCAATTGGATCGCGTGCATGAAATGCTCCGGGTCGCCGGTTGACGACACACTGAGATCAATCGCCTCTGACTCCATGGCGCCCCGCCGATCCTCACGCCGATAACCGTCCACCGCGATATTGCGCGCGGTCTGGTGCAGGTAAGCCCGAGGTTGCTCCACCGCCGCCGAATTCGCCTCAAGCACCCGCACGAAGGTGTCGTGGGCCAGATCCTCAGCCTGCTGACGGTTTCTCAGGCGACGGGTCCAGGTGCCAACCAACTCTTCGTAATGCTCGAAAAAGCCGTGTCTGCGGGGCAGCTTGGGGATCATTTCGGTGTGCTGTGGAGACGGGGGCGTGAATAGTAATGCTTCCTATTAACCCAAGGCAACGATTTGCAGCTCAGTGGGCAAACAGCCCGCCATCCGCTATCGTCCGGCAGCGTTTGCTCTGCGAGCGCCGGGCAATTGCACACGCGCAATCAGCCCCGCGCCGCTGCGATTGCGCAGTGTCAGCTCTCCGCCTTGTTCGCGAACGATTGCCCGCGCAGCGGACAATCCCAGGCCGACACCGCCGGTATCACGGTTGCGTGAGGTTTCCAGTCGGTAAAAAGGCTCGAACACTCGCTCAAGCGCAGACTCGGGAATGCCCGGGCCATCGTCCATGACTTCGATGCAAACCCGCTGCTCATCCTCCATCAGCTGGATGCTCGGCTTACTCGCATACTTCACTGCGTTTTCCAGCAGATTGACCACCACCCGCTTGATCCCGAGCGGGCGGCCGTCGTACACCAGATGGGCCGGGCCAGTGAAATCGACCTCGATACCTTGGTCGCGGAAATCATCGATGATCGTTTGCAGCAACTCCGAGAGATCGAACGCAGTAGTTTGCTCCCTGTGGGTTTCTTCGCGGAAAAAGCCCAGCGCCGCGTTGATCATCGTTTGCATTTCTTCGATGTCACGGACCATTTTGCGCTGCTGCTCCAGGTCGTCCATGAACTCGCTGCGCAGGCGCATCCGCGTCAAAGGAGCCCGCAGGTCGTGGGAGATGGCGGCGAGCATTTGCGTGCGCTCGCTGAGAAAGTGCCGAATCTGCGCCTGCATGGTGTTGAAGGCGATGATGGCCTGGCGAATCTCATGGGGGCCCTCGATTTTGATCGGCGGCGCATGCAAATCCCCGCCGAAGCGGCGCGCGGCGCTGGCAAAGCGTTGCAGCGGGTTGGCCAGTTGCCGGGTGGCAACCCAGGCGACGAGCAGGGTTGCGATCAGACCCAGGGCAATGATGATCGGGATCCGGACATTGGCGTCGAGTCCCCAGCTTCGTTCCGGCGGCGTGAACGACAACCAGCTGCCATCGAGCAACTGCACGAGTGCAACGTAGTGCGCCTGAGGGCTTTCGTCCGGCCAGTCGCCGGGGTTGAAGACTTCAATGTCTCGGGGAGTATCACCCAGCAATTGCTGTAACGGCGAACTGTTCGGCGTCACCTGTTTACCGCCCGAGGGCAGGTGGAAATCGGACCGCTGCGGGTGCCAGTTCACCTCAAGCATCGGGCTGCTTGCCGCAGCGGCCAAATGCGAACGCGAGGCCGCCGGCGCCGCTTCGATTACCCGCACATTCGCCGCCATCTGTTCCAGCAAGCCCGTGCGCTCGATGGGCGGACGGCCCCATGTACCGGCGAGCTGCATGAACAAACCATTGAGTGCCAGCGAAGCGATCATCGCCGCGACGATGGTCAGCGCGATCCGGCTTCTGAGAGTGTCGCGAGGGGCCAGTCGACGGATCACGAGCGGGTTACCCTGGCAGAGAACATGTAGCCGCCGTTGCGCACCGTGCGAATCAGGTCCGGGCGCTTGCTGTCCGGTTCGATCTTGCGGCGCAGGCGACTGACCTGCACATCGATGCTGCGGTCATAGGCATCGTGGCCCTGGCCACGCGCCAGGTCGATCAGTTGTTCCCGGGTGAGAATGCGTTGCGGATGCTCGAGAAAAACCAGCAGCAAATCGAACTCCCCGGCCGACAGCGGAATCATCACGCCCTCGGGTGAGCGCAACTCGCGACAGGTGATATCCAGTTGCCAATCGGCAAAGGTAATGACCGGCCGCGTCGGTTCCTGCCCCAGGCTTTTCTCGCCTGCGCGACGTTGCACAGCGCGCAGACGGGCCAGCAGCTCCCTCGGGTCGAACGGTTTGGTCAGGTAATCGTCAGCGCCCAGTTCCAGACCGATGATGCGGTCGCTCAGCTCGCCCATGGCGGTCAACATGATGATCGGAATTGCCGTTCTCGCCCGCAGCTTCTGGCAAAGACTCAGGCCGCCTTCGCCCGGCAGCATCAGGTCAAGAATGATGATGTCCGGGCGGTTTTTTTCGATCACCGCCCACATGGCGTCACCCTGGGTGGCCAGATCCACTTCGTAGGCATGCTGAACAAAGAACTTTTTCAGCAAGTCCAGGATTTCCACATCGTCGTCGACGATCAGCAGTCTGCTCACGTTCAGGGGTCCATGGGTCGGAAAAGGAGCGTATCTAAAACCATTGCGCGGCCGCGGTCATATATTTCAATCGAGCAACATTTCTACATCCCGGACATTTTTCGGACATACCACCGCAATCCCCCTGCGGCACCCTGCGCGACTTTCAACCCATGAGGTCTTCCATGCAGGGATCGAACAGCACCTACCCGATCGAGGCGGTCGATAGCGCGCATAGCGTGATCCTCAATCAGCGCACAAGTACCCCAGGCCACGACGAACCGATTTTATTCCAGCAGGCATGCCTGGGTCTGACCGACGATCGGACCCACGTTGTACTGCGCCGTTATTACGAGCGCTACAGCCCGACCGACAGCAACTGGGTGGAATACATCCACTCAGTGCCCATTGCCGAATTCACCCACTGGATCATGGCCCATGGCGGCCTGCGTATCGAATGCTCGGAAGAGCTGCCGAACGGCAGATGATCAGCGGCAAGCCCCTTGCGCAATTCATCCACTCAGGAATCCCTTGATGAGAAAACACTTCTCGCTGCCGCTATTGGCTGCCACCACCCTGGCCCTTGCGGCGTGCAGCAACAAAAAAGTCCCGCCTGAGGCCTACTCGGGCTTCTTGAAGGACTACAGCGTTTTGACCGAACACCAGTCGCCGTCGGGGCAAACCGTGCTGAGCTGGGTGAGCCCGACACTCAAGGTCCAGCGTTACACGCAGGTGTACATCGAACCGAGCCAGTTCTATCCACAGCCCCTGCCTTCTGAGCGAATTCCGCAGACTACGCTCTCGGACACCACCTGGTATTACGACGCCGTGCTCAAGCACGAACTGGGTAAAGTCCTGCATGTGGTTACAAAGCCAGGGCCTAACACCCTGATCGTTCGGCCCGCGATCACCGGCGTCACGGCCAGCACCCAAAGCCTGCGCTACTATGAATGGTTGCCGATTACCCTGGTTGCAGCGGGCGTCAGCACGGCCACCGGGATCCGCGACCAAGACAGTGAAATCGCTACCGAAGTGCTGTTTCTCGATGGCGGGACCAAGGCCGTGGTAGCTGAAGTGGTGCGCAAAGGCACGGGTGTCCCGCTGGAAAACGACCAGCAAGTCATCACGACGGCGAACGTCAAGAGCGTGCTCGATGGTTGGGCCAGCGACCTGCGCAATTCGTACGTGGCGATGCGCAACAAACAGTAACCCGGCACGCATCCAAAGCAATCTGGCAGGAATCCCAATGCATCCGGCGGCTGGCTGTAGCAAAGTGCAAGAATGCCAGTCACCGGCTTTTCCTCAGGAATGCACACATGTCCAGCACCCACGCATCACCAAAGAGATCACCGCTTGCCCGGCTCGCCCTGGCCATTTCCCTGAGTGCCCTCGGCCTGTCTTTCTGCGCCGGCAATGCCCTGGCCCATGGTGGCCAAGCGGAAATGGTGCCACTGCAGGCGGGTCTTGAAGCGTTTGGGGCCACGGTCAAATGGGACGATTATTCGAACCTGTTCACCATTGCCAAGGATGGGGTCTACCTCAAGGTCAAGCCTGACAGCAAAGTCGCCATGCTCAACGGCAAGCGCATCGAGCTGACGGTGCCGGTGGTGTTCAAGGACCATACGGCGTTCATGTCCAAGGACTTCATCAACCAGGTGTTCCAGTCCGGCCTGGACAAGACCTTCGTTGTCGAAACCCGCCCCAGCCCGCTCAACCCCTTGAGCGCGGCTGAAATCACGGCGGCGGTGGACATCGTCAAACAATCGGAAAACTACAAGCCTGGCTTTCGCTTCACCGAAGTCTCGGTCAAGGAACCGCCGAAGGATCAGGTGTGGAACTTCGTCCTTACGGGGCAAAACGTCAGCCAGCCGCGCCAGGCTTCGATCGTGATACTGGACGGCAAGCATGTGATCGAAGCGTTGGTCGATCTCGACAGCAAACAGCTCAAGTCCTGGACACCGCTGCAAGGCGCCCATGGCATGGTGTTGCTGGACGATTTCGCCACGGTGCAGACCGCCGTGGAAACCAGCCCGGAATACGCGCAAGCCTTGGCCAAGCGCGGTATCACCGATGTGAAGAAGGTCGTGGCGACACCGCTGACCGTCGGTTACTTCGACGGCAAGGACGGCCTGGCGCAGGACAAACGCCTGCTGAAAATCGTCAGCTACCTGAATGTCGATGACGGCAATTATTGGGCGCACCCGATCGAAGGCCTGGTGGCGATTGTCGATCTGGAACAGAAAAAACTGATCAAGATCGAAGACGACGCGCTGATCCCGGTGCCGATGAAACCGACGCCGTATGACGGACGTGGACGCCAGGCCGTGGCCGTCAAACCGCTGGAAATCATCGAACCCGAGGGCAAGAACTACACCATCAGCGGCAACAGCATTCACTGGCAGAACTGGGATTTCCATGTTCGCCTCGACTCGCGGGTCGGGCCGATCCTGTCCACCGTTACTTACGACGACAAGGGCAAGAAACGCAAGATCATGTACGAAGGCTCGCTGGGCGGGATGATCGTGCCTTACGGCGACCCCGATGTCGGTTGGTACTTCAAGGCCTACCTCGACTCAGGCGACTACGGCATGGGCACCCTGACTTCA
Source organism: Pseudomonas sp. Sample_24 (assembly GCF_004307605.1). Classification (NCBI taxonomy): domain Bacteria; kingdom Pseudomonadati; phylum Pseudomonadota; class Gammaproteobacteria; order Pseudomonadales; family Pseudomonadaceae; genus Pseudomonas; species Pseudomonas sp. Sample_24. Next base: position 25,960 of record NZ_RCNW01000227.1, on the reverse strand, counting down.
CCGATTGCCCGCGGCAAAGACGCGCCGCAAAACGCCGTGTTGCTGGACGCCACCATCGCCGACTACACCGGCGCACCAACCGCCATCCCCCGGGCCATCGCGGTATTCGAGCGCTATGCCGGCCCGGAGTACAAACACCAGGAAATGGGCCAGCCCAACCTCAGCACCGAGCGGCGTGAACTGGTGGTGCGCTGGATCAGCACCGTGGGCAACTACGACTACATCTTCGACTGGGTCTTCCAGCAGAACGGCACCCTCGGCATCGATGCCGGCGCCACCGGTATCGAAGCGGTCAAGGGCGTGAAATCCAGGACCATGCACGAAGAGACCGCCAAGGAAGACACCCGCTACGGCACTCTGCTCGACCACAACATTGTCGGCACCACGCACCAGCACATCTACAATTTCCGCCTCGATATGGATGTGGACGGCGAGCAGAACTCGCTGGTGGAAGTGAACCCGGTGGTGTTGCCCAACGACCGCGGCGGACCGCGCACCAGCACCATGCAGACCGAGACCAGAGTAGTCACCAGCGAACAGCAAGCGGCGCAGAAATTCGACCCGTCGACCGTGCGCCTGCTGACCAACTTCAGCAAGGAAAACAAGGTCGGCAACCCGGTGTCCTACCAGTTGATTCCGTATGCCGGCGGCACGCACCCGGTGGCCAAGGGTGCCAACTTCGGCAAGGACGAATGGCTCTACCACCGGCTGAGTTTCATGGATAAGCAACTGTGGGTGACGCAGTACAACCCGGAGGAAAAGTACCCGGAAGGCAAATACCCGAACCGCTCGGACAAGGACTCGGGGCTGGGGCAGTTCACCCAGGACAACCAGTCCATCGAGAACACCGACAATGTGGTCTGGCTGACCACCGGCACCACCCACATCGCCCGCGCCGAGGAATGGCCGATCATGCCGACCGAATGGGTGCATGTGCTGCTCAAGCCGTGGAACTTCTTTGATGAAACGCCAACGTTGAATCTCAATTCATCGAAGTAAAACGGTAAGCACATTACCTGTGGGAGCGGGCTTGCCCGCGATGACGGAGTGTCAGTGGACAGCATTGTTGTCTGATACACCGCTATCGCGGGCAAGCCCGCTCCCACAGGGTCAAGCGGTGCTCATGAAATCAGGCGTACTGTTTGCGGTATTCGCCCGGTGCAATGCCGAAGCGCGATTTGAACGCTGTGGAAAAGTAGCTCGAATCGGAAAACCCCCACGAATACCCCAGCACCGACAATTTCTGTTCCTTGCCTGACTGACGCAGGGATTCAGCGCACAGGTCCAGCCGTCGGTTCTTGATGTAGCGCGCCACCACCAGGCCTTTCTTGGCAAACATCCGGTACAGGCCTCGGGTCGACATGCCGACTTCCCGCGCCAGCCATTCCGGGCACAGTTCCTCGGAGCGGATGTTCGCGTCGATAAAGCTCAGGGTCTTGCGGAAGATCCGTTCATGCGGGTCTGTGCAATCGTCGGTCTGGCTGATGGCCGGACGCAGCAGGCTGACAATCGCTTCCAGGGTCGCTTCACTTTCCTGGCGGCTGAGGTTCTGCTGGCGCGTGGCATCGAGGATCAAGCGATGCGAAAGCATGGCAATGGGCGATGTCGCCGCGATCCGGTGGCCGCACTTGACCTGGTTGAAGCGCAGGGTTTGCTCGACCAGTTGATACGGCAGGATCAACGACAATTGCCGGGAATTTTCGCTGTAGGTGAAATCACTGGGCCGCGAGGCATCGATCAGGGTGATGTCACCGGCGGACAACAGCACCTTGTCGTCGCCCTGGGCCATGCCTGCGGTGCCATCGAGCTGGAACACCGCAAAGTACTTGCCGTCCTCGCCCGCCGCCACTTGTTGCGGCGTGCGGTAGAGCCGTGCCTGGCAAGCATCGACGAAGCTGAGCTTTAAGGCATCGCTGTGGTATTCGCGGATCCGCCCGGCAAAGTCGCTGCCCAGGGGTTGTGCGTTGAAGGCGCCGCAGATCTGGTTGATCTGATGGATCCACTGATCGAACCCGTCCTGGCGCTGTGCGGTTGTAGAAATCATGTCAGGCCTCACGCAGGCTTATTTTTATTGTCTACGCCAATCCACACGACATCGGGATGCTTCTAGTCTCCTGAACCGCACCTTTCCCTGAACAATGACGTGTTACTTGAGTCCGCCAAAACGTCGATAAAAGCTTTCACCGACATCCGGCAACGGACCATCGGCCGTCTCCAGTGCGCTGTTGAGCCACTCTTCGGCCTTGGCGTAAATCAAACGGTAAATATTGCGGCACAACTGCCGGGCCGCACGCCCTTCCCAATCACCGGGCAACAACTCGTCGGGCAATTGCGGGTCGCGCAGCAGCAGTTTGCGGTACTCGTGAATCAGCAGAATCCGTGCCAGGAAGCAGTCCGAGGGTTGCAGGTTCTCCTGCTCGCGAAGCGCTTGCCAGAGCGGTCGGAACAGCTGGATGAACTCGCTGTAATGGGTCGCCAGTTCCTCGATGTTCCAGCTCTCGCGCACTTGCAGGCGCAGGGCCTTGGAGGCCAGCACATCCTGAGCGGTGGTTTCGAAGACGATGGTGTCTTCCTGGGCCCCCAGGTCGAGCAGCGTTGCGTTGATATCGGCACGGTCGCTGCGCGGGCAGGCCAGGACCACTGGCGAAATCGCACCAAAACCTTGCCACTCCAGTTCTTCGCGCACTTGTTTGCGCTTGTCCTGGGTCAACTGCGACAGCATCACCAGGCACCACGAACCGTCCCAGGCCGGCATGCTGGTGCTGTAGACCCGCTTGAACGCCTTGTCGAAACGCCGGCGACCGGTGCCGGTCAGGCTGTAATAGCTACGGCGGCCGACTTTCTCGGCGGTCAGCCAGCCTTCCTTGGTCAAACGGAAAATCGAGGTGCGGATCAGCCGTTCGTTGATGCCGATCGGCTCGAGCAATTGAATCAGGCTGCCCAGCCACACGGTGCCACCGTGGGGCTCGATGGCATCACCGTACAGCGTGATGATCAAGGAACTGGCGCGAATCGGCGTCTGCTCCTGGAAGCGCGTAATCAGATGGTTCAAGGGTGTCAGGGACGACATGGGCGTACCGAGCGAAAAAAGAAAAGGAATATACCGAATGCCGGGGTGTTAATCCCAATCCCTTGCAGGAGCCAGCCTGCAGGGGACCATGTTCACAAAGTGTTGCCTTTGGGGCGAAGGCCGCTGTCGCTGATTCGCGGCCGATCCGGCTCCGGTTCGCTCAGCGGTTCGCAAACCTGCATCTGCTCCAGGCAACGCTGGGCCAGTTGCTGGTATTCGCGCGTTCCCGCCTGCTTCCACGCCACTTCCTGATCGCTGAGGGTGCGCTTGACGCCGGCCGGTGCACCCATCACCAGCGATTGCTCCGGACATTCGAACCCGGCCTTGACGAACGCCGCCGCCGAAACGAAAGAACGCGCACCGATCCGGGCGTTGTCCATCACCACCGCATTCATCCCCACCAGTGCATCGGCGCCGATCCGGCAGCCGTGCAGCACTGCGCCGTGGCCGATGTGGCCGTTGCGCTCGACCACGGTGTCGCTGTCGGGGAAGCCGTGCATGACGCAGGTGTCCTGCAGGTTGGCGCCCTCCTCCAGCACGATCCGCCCGAAATCGCCACGCAGGCTGGCCAGCGGACCGACATAGCAACGCGGGCCGATGATCACGTCACCTATCAATACAGCGGACGGGTGCACATAAGCGCTTGGGTCAACCACTGGAGTCAGGCCATCAAGGCTGTAGCAGGTCATGGCAGGTTCCTTCACAAAGCGATGCAATTAATGACTCATTTTGTATCACATCACTTTTGCAATCACAAAGACTAAAAAGCGTATCACTTGAAACAGCCCTTTCCGACGAATGCCAGCAGGGCCCTAAAATCAACGAAAAACCCAATAAAACCGAGACAAATCACTCACACAGGGCCCCTCAATCGCAGTGACATCAAACCAGAAGATTCTCAATTAAGACACATTAATTCTATTTTCATATTGCTTTTACGTATCACGTTGTAGCTATACTTTGGCAAAACCGGCCCCAGCGGCCGATCCAATAACGAGCCGGCATCACGCCGAGCGTGCACCGTGAGGGCATCCGCCATGCCTCTAACCCTTGCCGTCGAGTTGATCGAGCCTGGCGTCCGCCTGATTACCCTGCAGCGCCCACAAGCTTTGAACGCCCTGACCACTGAGTTACTTGGTGAACTGGCCGATGAACTGAATGCTGCGCAAGCCGATCCCGACACCCGCGTCGTCGTACTCACCGGCAGCCGCAAAGCCTTCGCCGCTGGCGCCGACATCAAGGAAATGGCTGAGCGCGATCTGGTCGGTATCCTCGACGATCCGCGCCAGGCATCGTGGCAAGCCATTACCCGCTTCAGCAAACCGCTGATCGCCGCCGTCAACGGCTTCGCCCTGGGCGGCGGCTGCGAACTGGCGATGCACGCCGACATCATCATTGCAGGCCTCGACGCCCGCTTCGGCCAGCCGGAAATCAATCTCGGGATCATGCCCGGCGCGGGCGGTACCCAACGCCTGTTGCGCGCGGTCGGCAAATCCATGGCCATGCAAATGGTCCTCACCGGCGAACCGATCGATGCCCGCCAGGCCCAACGCGCCGGGCTGGTCAGCGAAGTGACGCAACCGGAATTCACCGTCGAACGCGCCCTGCACATTGCCCGCAGCATCGCGGTCAAGGCGCCGCTGGCAGTACGCCTGGCCAAGGAAGCCCTGCTCAAAGCCATGGACACCGACCTCGCCAGCGGCCTGCGCTTCGAGCGCCACGCCTTCACCGTGCTGGCCGGCACCCGCGATCGCAACGAAGGCATTGCCGCCTTTCAGGAAAAACGCCTGCCGACCTTTACCGGCCAGTAATCACTGAATTCGAGATCTCCAAGAGAGCGCCAAGACCATGAACTTCGAACACATCCTGTTTTCCATCGAGGCCGGCGTCGCCCTGCTCAGCCTCAATCGCCCGGACCAGCTCAACAGCTTCAACACCCAGATGCATAGCGAGGTCAAAGAAGCGCTCAAACAAGTGCGGCAGAACCCGGACGTGCGGGTGCTGCTGCTGACCGGTGAAGGTCGCGGCTTCTGCGCCGGGCAGGATCTGAGCGACCGCAACGTCGCCCCGGGCAGCGCCGTGCCGGATCTGGGCGAGTCCATCGAGAAGTTCTACAACCCGCTGATCCGCCAGCTGCGCGACCTGCCGATGCCGGTGATTTGCGCGGTCAACGGTGTGGCAGCCGGGGCCGGTGCCAACATTCCACTGGCCTGCGATCTGGTACTGGCGGCGCGCTCGGCGAGCTTCATTCAGGCGTTCTGCAAAATCGGCCTGATCCCTGATTCCGGTGGCACCTGGACCTTGCCGCGCCTGGTCGGCATGGCTCGGGCCAAGGCTCTGGCACTGCTGGGCAACCGCCTGAGTGCCGAACAGGCCGAACAATGGGGTTTGATCTACCAGTGCGTGGACGACGCCGACCTCCGCGAAGAAGCGCTGAAACTGGCCCGCCATCTGGCGACGCAGCCGACCTACGGCCTGGCGCTGATCAAGCGCAGCCTCAACGTCAGCCTGAGCAACAGCTTTGACGAACAGCTGGAACTGGAGCGAGACCTGCAACGCCTGGCCGGGCGTAGCGAGGACTACCGCGAAGGCGTCGGCGCCTTCATGGAAAAACGCACCCCAGTTTTCAAGGGGCGCTGAATCATGAGCGCACTCAACACCAACGCACGCATCGCCGTGATCGGCGCCGGTGCCATGGGCGCGGGCATTGCCCAGGTCGCGGCGCAGGCCGGGCATCCGGTGCTGCTGCTGGACAATCGCCCAGGCGCGGCCGCTCAAGCCATTGAAGGCATCGATCGGCAACTGGGCAAACGGGTCGAAAGCGGCAAGCTGTCGGCCGAATCGCGCACTGCAACCATCGCTCGCCTGCAAGCAGTGGACGCCATCGAAGCTTTGGCCGACTGCGCGCTGATCATCGAGGCCATCGTCGAAAACCTCGAGGTCAAGCGTGCACTGTTCCGTCAGCTCGAAGGCATTTGCAGTGAACATTGCATCCTCGCCAGCAATACCTCATCGCTGTCGATCACCAGCATCGCTGCGCAGCTTGAACATCCACAACGCTTGCTCGGCCTGCACTTCTTCAACCCGGCGCCAGTGATGGCGCTGGTGGAAATTGTCTCCGGGCTGGCCAGCGATCCGACATTGGCCGAGTGCCTGTACGACACCGCCAGGGCCTGGGGCAAAAAACCGGTGCACACCCGCTCCACACCGGGCTTCATCGTTAACCGCGTGGCCCGGCCGTTTTACGCCGAAAGTCTGCGGATGCTTCAGGAAGGCGCGGCCGACTGCCCGACACTGGATGCGTTGATGCGCGAGGCCGGTGGCTTTGCCATGGGCGCGTTCGAACTGACCGATCTGATCGGCCACGACGTCAACTACGCCGTGACCTGCTCGGTGTTCGACGCCTATTACCAGGACACGCGCTTCCTGCCGTCGCTGATCCAGAAAGAACTGGTCGACGGTGGACGCCTGGGGCGCAAGAGCGGCCAGGGTTTCTACAGCTACGCCCAAGGGGCAGAGCGCCCGCACACCACGCAAATCAGCAGCGACGCGCAGGTCGAGGTTTGTGCCGTGGAAGGCGACCTCGGTATCGCCCAAGGTTTGCTTGTGCGACTGCGCGAACAAGGCGTCCAGATCATCCAGCGCGATGGCAAGGGTTTGCTGCGGATCGGTGACGCCGTGCTGGCCTTGAGCGATGGGCGCATGGCCTGTCAGCGGGCTCGGGAAGACGGGCTGCGCAACCTGATCCTGCTGGATCTGGCGTTCGATTACGTCAATGCCAAACGCATCGCCATCAGCCATGCGGCTGGCATCGATCCACAGGCTCTTGAACAAGGCGTGGCCTTGCTGGAACGGGCCGGGCTCAAGGTCAGCCTGCTCAGTGACAGCCCGGCCCTCGCCGTGCTGCGCACCGTGGCGATGCTCGCCAACGAAGCGGCCGACGCCCTGCTGCAAGGCGTGGCGTCGGCTGCCGACATCGATCTGGCGATGCGCGCCGGGGTCAACTATCCGCAGGGGCCGTTGGCCTGGGCTGATGCCATTGGCCTGTCGCACATTCTTGAAACGCTGGAAAACCTGCAGGCCAGTTATGGCGAGGAACGCTACCGGCCGTCGCTGCTGCTGCGCCGTCGGGTCGCCGAAGGGAGACACTTCCATGACTAATCACCAAGCCATGACATTGGCCAGCGACTGTGCGCAAGCATTGTTCCAGCGCGACACCGCCAGCCAGGCCATGGGCATGCGCCTGCTCTCGGCCGGCCCCGGTTGTGCCCGGGTCGGCATGACCGTGCGCGCGGACATGCTCCAGGGCCACGGCACTTGCCACGGCGGTTACCTGTTCGCCCTCGCCGACTCGGCGTTTGCCTTTGCCTGCAACAGCTACAACGAAGCCACCGTGGCCATCGGTTGCAGCATCGACTACATCGCCCCGGCCCGCCTGGGTGACACGCTCAACGCCGACTGCATCGAGCAAAGCCGCTCCGGGCGCACCGGCAACTACGACGTGCGCATTGAAAACCAGCAGGGCCAGTTGATCGCCCTGTTCCATGGCAAATCCTACAAAGTGCGCGGCCCGGTGCTGACGCAGGAGAACCCGAATGAATGACGCCCTGATCATCGATGCAGTCCGCACCCCGATAGGCCGCTACGCCGGTGCATTGAGCAGCGTGCGCGCCGACGACCTCGGCGCGGTGCCGTTGCGCGAACTGCTGCGCCGCCACCCGCAAGTCGACTGGAGCAGCGTCGACGACGTGATCTACGGCTGCGCCAACCAGGCCGGCGAAGACAACCGCAACGTCGCGCGCATGTCGGCGTTGCTGGCCGGGTTGCCGGTGAGCGTGCCGGGCACCACCCTCAATCGTTTGTGCGGCTCCGGGCTGGATGCTGTCGGCACGGCGGCGCGGGCGATTCGCAGTGGTGAGGCCGGGTTGATGCTGGTCGGGGGTGTTGAGTCGATGTCGCGCGCGCCGCTGGTGATGGGCAAGGCTGAGCAGGCGTTCTCTCGTGCGGCCGAAATGTTCGACACCACCATTGGCTGGCGCTTCGTCAACCCACTGATGAAAAAGGCCTACGGCATCGATTCCATGCCGGAAACCGCCGAGAATGTCGCCGAACAGTTCAACATCTCCCGCGCTGACCAGGACGCCTTTGCCCTGCGCAGCCAGCAACGCGCCGCGGCCGCCCAGGCCAGTGGGCGATTGGGGAAAGAAATCGTCGCGGTAGAAATCCCGCAGCGCAAAGGCCCGGCCAAAGTGGTCGAGCACGATGAACATCCTCGCGGCGACACCACCCTTGAGCAACTGGCCAAACTGGGGACGCCGTTCCGCGAAGGCGGCAGCATCACCGCCGGCAACGCCTCCGGGGTCAACGACGGCGCCTGCGCGCTGCTGCTGGCCAGCCCGCAAGCTGCCAAACGCCACGGCCTGACCGCCCGTGGCCGGGTCGTGGCCATGGCCACTGCCGGCGTCGAACCACGGATCATGGGCATCGGCCCGGTGCCGGCCACGCGCAAGGTGCTGGAGCTGGCCAACCTGAGCCTGGCCGACATGGACGTGATCGAACTCAACGAAGCGTTCGCCGCCCAGGGCCTGGCGGTGCTGCGCGAGCTTGGCCTGAGCGACACCGACCCTCGGGTCAACCCCAATGGCGGCGCCATCGCGTTGGGTCATCCACTGGGCATGAGCGGTGCACGGCTGGTGACCACTGCGTTGCATGAACTGGAAGAACGTAACGGTCGCTTCGCCCTGTGCACCATGTGCATCGGCGTCGGCCAAGGGATCGCGCTGATCATCGAGCGTCTACCCCACTAAAGAATCGCGATTCCCAAGGAGCCCAGAGGTATCCTTGGGGCATGCACTCAAAGCCCCTGCACGCGGGGGCTGGAACACAAAAACAATTCGAGTGAATACATGAACATGCCAATTGCCAAAGCCGTGCTCAACCCTGTGCTGGACCCGCTGGAAACCGCCAGCATCGACGAGCTGCGCCAGCATCAGCTGGAACGCCTGCGCTGGAGCGTGAACCACGCCTACAACAACGTGCCGCTGTATCGTCAGCGTTTCGATGCGCTGGGCGTCCACCCGGATGACATCAAGTCCCTCGACGACCTGGCGAAATTCCCTTTCACCACCAAATCCGACCTGCGCGACAACTACCCTTACGGCATGTTTGCCGTACCGATGCACGACATCGTGCGATTGCACGCGTCCAGCGGCACCACTGGCAAACCGACCGTGGTCGGCTACACCCAGAACGACATCGACACCTGGGCCAATGTGGTGGCCCGTTCGATCCGTGCAGCCGGTGGCCGCCGTGGCGACAAAGTGCACATTTCCTACGGCTACGGCCTGTTCACCGGCGGCCTCGGCGCGCACTACGGCGCCGAACGCCTGGGTTGCACCGTGATTCCGATGTCCGGTGGCCAGACTGAAAAGCAAGTGCAATTGATCAAGGATTTCCAGCCGGACATCATCATGGTCACGCCGTCCTACATGCTCAACATCGCCGATGAAATCGAGCGCCAGGGCATCGACCCGCACAAACTGGCCCTGCGCCTGGGCATCTTCGGCGCCGAACCGTGGACCGCCGAACTGCGCAGCGCTATCGAGGCACGCCTGGGCATCACCGCGCTGGACATCTACGGCCTGTCGGAAATCATGGGGCCAGGTGTCGCCATGGAATGCGCCGAAACCAAGGACGGCCCGACCATCTGGGAAGACCATTTCTACCCGGAAATCATCGACCCGGTCACTGGCGAAGTCCTGCCAGACGGCCAGATGGGCGAACTGGTGTTCACCTCTCTGAGCAAAGAAGCCCTGCCGATGATCCGCTACCGCACCCGCGACCTGACCCGCCTGCTGCCGGGCACCGCGCGGCCGATGCGACGCATCGACAAAATCACCGGACGCAGCGATGACATGCTGATCATTCGCGGGGTCAACGTGTTCCCGACGCAGATTGAAGAACAGGTCCTGAAAGTCAAACAACTTGCCGAGTGTTATGAGATCCATCTGTATCGCAATGGCAACCTGGACAGCGTGGATGTGCATGTCGAACTCAAGGCAGAGCACCAGCACCTGAGTGACGAACAACAGAAGGCTGTTTGCGGGGAATTGAGCAAACACATCAAGACGTATATCGGCATCAGCTCGCGGATTGTCTTGCAGCCGTTCCATTCGATCAAACGCTCGGAAGGCAAGGCCTGCCACGTACTGGACAAACGTCCGAAAGCATGACTGCTGCACCCTTTTCAGCCCCGCTTTTGCGGGGCTCTTTTTTTGGGCGCACGGAAGATGATCGTTCCCACGCTCCGCGTGGGAATACCGCCGGGGACGCTCTGCGTCCCGCAGTCGCCGCCTGCGCAACGGTGACGCGGAGCGTCACGGGATGCATTCCCACGCGGAGCGTGGGAACGATCAATCGAAAGCGATACAAAAAACAAACGCGACACGTCATTTTATGTTTGATAATAATTTCTGTATCGCTTATAAAGTTCTCCATGCCCCAGAACAGATTTCAAGGCGGGAACAAAAAATGTACGCACAGCTCGTAGAAACCGGCGTCAAGCGCATCAAGGACCTCTCGGAAATGTCCGAACAGGAACGCGCCTTCCAGGAAAAAATCGATTCAGAAATCAAGATCGAAGCCAAGAACTGGATGCCAGATGCCTACCGCCAGACCCTGATCCGGCAGATTTCCCAACACGCCCACTCCGAAATCGTTGGCATGCTGCCCGAAGGCAATTGGGTCACCCGCGCGCCGACGCTCAAACGCAAACTGCAACTGATGGCCAAGATCCAGGACGAAGCCGGCCACGGCCTGTACCTGTACAGCGCCATGGAAACCCTCGGCGCCGACCGTGATGAAGAAATCGCCAAACTGCACAGCGGCAAGGCCAAGTATTCGAGCATCTTCAATTACCCGACGCTGAACTGGGCCGACATGGGCGCGGTGGGCTGGTTGGTGGATGGCGCGGCGATCGTCAACCAGGTGGTGTTGCAGCGCACCTCGTACGGCCCCTACTCCCGGGCCATGGTGCGCATCTGCAAGGAAGAGAGCTTCCACCAGCGCCAGGGCTACGAAATTCTTCTGACCATGATGCGCCACGGTAATCAGGCGCAAAAAGACATGGTCCAGGACGCGATCAATCGTCTGTGGTGGCCGTCGCTGATGATGTTCGGCCCGAGCGACGAACACTCGCCGAACAGCGCGCAATCGATGGCCTGGAAAATCAAGCGCCAGAGCAACGATGAACTGCGCCAGCGCTTCATCGACCAAACCATCCCGCAACTGGAACTGCTGGGCTGCACCTGCCCCGATCCGGACCTGAAGTGGAATGCCGAACGCGGTCACTACGATTTTGGCGAAATCCAATGGAGCGAATTCTACGAAGTGCTCAAGGGCAACGGTCCGTGCAACACCGAACGCGTTGCCACCCGCCGCAAGGCGATTGAAGACGGTGCCTGGGTACGTGAAGCCGCCGTCGCCCACGCCCGCAAAAAACAAAACAAGAACGCCGCCTGATTCGGCCACCTGATGTGGAGTAATTGAAATGTCCGAGTGGACCCTCTTCGAAGTCTTCGTGCGCAGCAAGCACGGCCTCAACCACAAGCACGTCGGCAGCGTGCATGCCGCCGACACCACCATGGCCATCGAGAACGCACGCGAGCTCTACACCCGTCGCAGCGAAGGCGTGAGCCTGTGGGTGGTGCCTTCAGCCCTGATCACCGCTTCGTCGCCGGATGAAAAAGACCCGCTGTTCGACCCGTCGGACGACAAGGTCTACCGCCACGCCAGCTTCTACGAGTTGCCGGCCGAAGTCGGGCACATGTGAGGTCGACCATGGACAACAAGACTGATTTGATCGAATACCTGTTGCGTCTTGGCGACAGCGCCCTGATCCAGGGGCAGCGCCTGTGCCAATGGTGTGGCAAGGCCCCGGCGCTGGAAGAAGAGTTGGCGCTGATGAACGTCGGCCTCGACCTGGTGGGCCAGGCGCGCAACTGGCTGGAGTACGCCGCCGAACTGCTGGACGACGGCCGCGACGCCGATCACCTGGCGTTCCGTCGCGACGAGCGCGCCTATCGCAACCTGCTGCTGGTGGAACAACCCAACGGCGACTTCGCGGTGACCATGCTCAAGCAGTTCCTCTACGACGCCTGGCATTTGCCGGTGCTGCAGGGCCTGAGCCAGTCCAGCGACGAACGCATCGCCGGGATCGCCGCCAAGGCGGTGAAGGAAGTGACCTATCACCTGCGCCGCTCCGGCGAATGGATTGAGCGTATGGGTGACGGCACCGAGGAAAGCCACAAGCGCATGCTCGCGGCAATCCCCGAAGTCTGGCGCTTCACTGTAGAACTGATCGCCGCCGACGACAGCGAACAGCGCCTGTGCGAAGCCGGCATCACCCCGGACATCGCCAGCGTCGCCGCGCAGTGGCAAGCCAAGGTCAACGAAATCTTCGCCAGCGCCACCCTGCCCGTGCCCGCCGCGCCGAGCTATTTCTATCTGAATGCGCGCAAGGGCCTGCACAGCGAACACTTGGGCATTCTGCTGGCCGAGATGCAGTTCCTGCCACGAGCGTACCCCGATGCAACCTGGTGAGCTGATCGCCAGCGACCTCGGCGCCCGGCCGGCGCAACCGTCCGACCTGGCTGCCGCCTGGGCGATTCTGGCCGGGGTCATGGACCCGGAAGTGCCGGTGGTCAGCGTGGTCGACCTGGGCATTGTCCGCGATCTGGGCTGGCAGGCCGGGCACCTTCACGTTGTGGTCACGCCGACGTACTCCGGTTGCCCGGCCACCGAAGTGATCGAGAGCGATATCCGTGATGCCCTGGAGCTCGCCGGATTCAAGGCGCCGCAGCTGGAACGCAAATTGACCCCGGCCTGGACCACCGACTGGATCAGCGACAGTGGGCGCGAACGCCTGCGCGCCTACGGCATCGCCCCGCCCGAGGGCAGCACCAGCAAGCGCAGCCTGCTCGGCGAAAGCCCGCAGGTTGTATGCCCGCAATGCGGCAGCGCCCACACCGAGGTGCTCAGCGAGTTCGGTTCCACCGCGTGCAAGGCGCTGTACCGCTGCGTCGATTGCCGGGAACCGTTCGACTATTTCAAGTGCATCTGAGCGGCGAATCGGCCGTCCCAGCTGGAGAACAACAATGAGCAAATTTCACAGCCTGACCATCAAGGATGTACGCGCCGAAACCCGTGACGCGGTGTCCATCGCCTTCGAAATTCCGCAGCACTTGCAGGACAGTTTTCACTTCACCCAGGGCCAGCACCTTGTGATGCGTACCCAACTGGACGGCGAAGAAGTGCGTCGCTCCTATTCGATCTGCACCGGGGTCAACGACGGTGAACTGCGCATCGCCGTCAAGCGTGTGGCCGGTGGACGCTTTTCGGCGTTTGCCAACGAGCAGCTCAAGGCCGGCCACACGCTGGAGGTGATGCCTCCGGCCGGGCATTTCTGCGTCGAACTCGACCCGGCGCGTCATGGCAACTATCTGGCCGTGGCCGCCGGCAGTGGCATCACGCCGATCCTGTCGATCATCAAGACCACCCTGGAAACCGAACCCCACAGCCGCGTCACCCTGTTGTACGGCAACCGCTCCAGCTCCGGCGCGCTGTTTCGCGAACAGCTCGAAGACCTGAAAAACCGCTACCTGCAACGACTTAACCTGATCTTCGTGTTCAGCCGCGAGCAACAGGACGTCGACCTGTACAACGGCCGGATCAACGCCGAGAAATGCGAGCAACTGTTCAGCCGTTGGCTCGATGTCAAGGCGCTCGACGCCGCTTTCATCTGTGGTCCGCAGGAGATGACCGAGACCGTGCGCGATGGTCTCAAGGCCAAGGGCATGCAACCTGAACGCATCCATTTCGAACTGTTCGCCGCCGCCGGCAGCCAGCAAAAACGCGAAGCCCGTGAAGCGGCGCGCCAGGTGGATTCAGCGGTCAGCCAAATCACCGTGATCAGCGACGGCCGCGCCCTGGCCTTCGACCTGCCGCGCAACAGCCAGAGCATCCTCGATGCGGGCAATGCCCAGGGCGCCGAGCTGCCTTATTCGTGCAAGGCCGGCGTGTGCTCGACCTGCAAATGCAAGGTGATCGAAGGCGAAGTGGAAATGGACAGCAACCACGCTCTGGAAGACTACGAAGTGGCCGCCGGTTATGTGCTGTCGTGCCAGGCCTTCCCGATCAGCGACAAGGTGGTGCTGGATTTCGACCAGCTCTGATATCAGGCGCCACACCAAACCCTGTAGGAGCGGGCTTGCCCGCGATGAGGCCATCAGATTCAACATCACTGGTGACTGATCCATCGTTATCGCGGGCAAGCCCGCTCCCACAGTTTTAGCGATAGACCCGAAATACTGTTTCACCCCAAAACAAAAACAACAAAGGAGAGCGCGTCATGACACCCCAAGACATAGAACTCATCCGCCAGCACCCCGACTTCATTCAACTGGTGCGGCGCAAGCAGACGCTGTACTGGTCGCTGTCGCTGATCATGCTGGTGATCTACTTCGGCTTCGTGTTGCTGGTCGCGTTCTCCCCCTCCACGCTCGGCCAATCCCTGAGCGGCGGCGTGACCACCGTGGGCATGCTGGTGGGTGTGGTCATCGTGGTGCTGGCCTTTGCCCTGACCGGTTTCTATGTCTATCGCGCCAACAACGTGATCGACCCGCTGAACGAAAAACTCAAGCAGGAGTGCGCCCGATGAGCCGTCTTCTCGCGTTGTTCCTGTTGCCGCTGGCGGTGGTCACTGATCTGGCGGTGGCCGCCGATGGTGTGTCCCGCCCGCTCAACTGGAACGCCATCGGCATGTTCCTGGTGTTCGTGCTGTTCACCCTCGGCGTGACACGCTGGGCGGCACTGCGCACCCGCTCCGCCAGCGATTTCTATACGGCCGGCGGCGGCATGACGGGTTTTCAGAACGGCCTGGCGATTGCCGGTGACATGATCTCGGCTGCCTCGTTCCTCGGCATTTCCGCGATGATGTTCCTCAATGGCTACGACGGCCTGCTCTACGCATTGGGCGTGCTCGCGGGCTGGCCGATCATCCTGTTCCTGATTGCCGAACGCCTGCGCAACCTGGGCAAATACACCTTCGCCGACGTGGTCTCCTATCGACTGGAACAAACCCCGGTGCGCCTGACGTCGGCATTCGGCACCCTGACCGTGGCGCTGATGTACCTGGTGGCGCAGATGGTCGGCGCTGGCAAGCTGATCGAATTGCTGTTCGGCATCGACTACCTCTACGCCGTGATGCTGGTCGGCGTATTGATGGTGTTCTACGTGACCTTCGGCGGCATGCTCGCCACCACGTGGGTGCAGATCATCAAGGCGGTGATGCTGCTGTTCGGCACCAGTTTCATGGCGTTCATGGTGCTCAAGCACTTCGGTTTCAGCACCGAAGCGATGTTTGCCGGCGCCACTGCCGTGCATGCCAAGGGCGGCGCGATCATGGCACCCGGCGGTTTGCTGTCGAACCCGATCGACGCAATTTCCTTAGGGCTTGGCATGATGTTCGGCACTGCCGGCCTGCCGCACATCCTGATGCGTTTCTTCACCGTCAGCGATGCCAAGGAAGCGCGTAAAAGCGTGTTCTACGCCACCGGTTTCATCGGTTACTTCTACTTGCTGCTGATCATCGTCGGCTTCGGCGCCATCGTCATGGTCGGCACCGACCCGGCATTCCGTGACGCCAGTGGCGCGATCATCGGCGGTGGCAACATGGTCGCCGTGCACCTGGCCCAGGCCGTGGGCGGCAACCTGTTCCTCGGTTTCATCTCGGCGGTGGCCTTCGCCACCATTCTGGCGGTAGTTGCCGGGCTGGCACTGTCCGGCGCCTCGGCGGTGTCCCATGACCTGTATGCCTGCGTGATGCGCAAGGGCCAGGCCAGCGAACAGCAAGAGATGCGCGTGTCGCGAATCGCCACCCTGTGCATCGGCGTGCTGGCGATCATCCTCGGCCTGCTGTTCGAGTCGCAGAACATTGCCTTCCTCTCCGGCCTGGTGCTGGCCATCGCCGCCTCGGTGAATTTCCCGGTGCTGTTCCTTTCGATGTACTGGAAAGGCCTGACCACTCGTGGCGCAGTGCTCGGCAGCCTGGCTGGCCTGGTCTCGGCGATTGTCCTGCTGGTACTGAGCCCGGCCGTGTGGGTCAACGTCATGCATCACGACAAGGCACTGTTCCCGTATTCCAACCCGGCGCTGTTTTCCATGAGCCTGGCCTTCTTCAGCGCCTGGCTGTTTTCCGTCACCGACCAGTCACCCCGTGCAGCCCTTGAACGCGGTCGTTATCTGGCGCAGTTCATCCGTTCCATGACCGGTATCGGCGCCTCGGGCGCCAGCCAGCACTGATCCTCTTTTGACCGGCGCGGCTCGAACCGCGCCAGACACTGACCATACCCGGAGCAATCCTGATGTCCTCCTCAACTGCACCGCATGCCCCAACCCTGCAAAGCTTCATCGCCGGCCGCTGGCTCGGCCAACACGGCGCGCAAGTCCTGCGCAGTGCCATCGACGGCCACGATATTGCGTACACCCATGAAGAGCGCCCGGACTTCGCCGAAGCCATCGAGCACGGTCGCCGCCAGGGCATCAGTGGCCTGATGGCGCTGGATTTCCAGCAACGCGCCCAACGTCTCAAGGCGTTGGCTCTGTACTTGAGCGAGCGCAAGGAACAGCTCTACGCGATTTCCCACCACAGTGGCGCCACCCGCGCCGACAGCTGGATCGACATCGAGGGCGGCAACAGCACGCTGTTCACCTACGCCAGCCTCGGCTCGCGGGAACTGCCGTCGGGCAACGTCGTCCATGAAGGCCCGGCGATGCAGCTGAGCAAAATGGGCACCTTCGCCGGCACCCACATCCTGGTGCCTCGTGGTGGCCTGGCGGTGCACATCAATGCGTTCAACTTCCCGATCTGGGGCATGCTCGAAAAGTTTGCCCCGAGCTTCCTCGCCGGCATGCCGTGCATCGTCAAGCCGGCCAGCGCCACCAGCTACCTGACCGAAGCCGTAGTGCGACTGATGGATGAATCCGGCCTGTTGCCGGCCGGCAGCCTGCAATTGATCATCGGCGGCACCGGCGACCTGCTCGACCGCCTGCAAGGCCAGGACGTGGTGACCTTCACCGGTTCGGCCGATACCGCGGCCAAGCTGCGGGTCAACCCGAACCTGATTCGCAATTCGGTGCCGTTCAATGCCGAAGCCGACTCGCTGAACTGCGCGATCCTCGCCCCGGACGTGACCCCGGATGACGAAGAGTTCGAGCTGTTCATCAAGGAAGTCGCCAGGGAAATGACCACCAAGGCCGGGCAGAAATGCACCGCCATCCGCCGCGCCATCGTCCCGGCCAAGCACATCGATGCAGTCGCCACCCGCCTGCGCGATCGCCTGGCCAAAGTGGTGGTCGGCGACCCGTCGGTGGAAGGCGTGCGCATGGGTGCGCTGGCGTCCCACGACCAGCAGAAGGACGTGACTGAACGTCTGCAAGCGCTGTTGCAGAGCAGCGACATGCTGTTTGGCGCGCGCGATGGCTTTGAACCGCGTGGTGAAAATGTCGACAAAGGCGCGTTCTTCGCGCCAACCCTGTTGCAGGCCCGCGACCCGCATGCCGAGGGCGGCGCCCACGATATCGAAGCGTTCGGCCCGGTCAGCACCTTGATGGCCTACGATGATCTGGATGAAGCCTTGGCCCTGGCTGCACGCGGCAAAGGCAGCCTGGTGGCCAGTTTGATCACCAAGGATCCGCACATCGCCGCCAAAGCCATTCCGGTGGCGGCTGCGTTGCACGGTCGGTTACTGGTGCTGGACCGTGAGTCCGCTGGCGAATCCACCGGTCACGGCTCGCCGCTGCCGCAACTCAAGCACGGCGGTCCGGGCCGCGCCGGTGGCGGTGAAGAACTCGGTGGCCTGCGTGCGGTGAAACACTACCTGCAACGCGCGGCGGTTCAAGGTTCGCCAACCATGCTGGCGGCGGTCACCGGCGAGTACGTGCGCGGTGCCAAGGTCATCGAAACCGAAGTGCATCCGTTCCGTCGTTACTTCCAGGACCTGCAGATCGGCGAATCGCTGCTGACTCACCGCCGCACCGTCACTGAAGCGGATCTGGTGAACTTCGGCTGCCTGTCGGGCGACCACTTCTACATGCATTTCGACGAGATCGCCGCCAAGGAATCGCAATTCGGCAAGCGCATTGCCCACGGTTACTTCGTGTTGTCGGCGGCGGCCGGCTTGTTCGTATCGCCCGCACCGGGACCGGTGTTGGCCAACTATGGCCTGGACACCTTGCGCTTCATCAACCCGGTGGGCATCGGCGACACCATCCAGGCGCGCCTGACCTGCAAACGCAAGATCGACCAGGGCAAGAAGAGCCCTCAAGGAATTCCGCAAGGCGTGGTGGCGTGGGATGTGGAGGTGACCAACCAACTCGGCGAACTGGTGGCCAGCTATGACATTTTAACGTTGGTTGTAAAACGCGAAGACTGACCTCGCACCATTGACTGATCGTTCCCACGCTCCGCGTGGGAATACAGCCCGGGGCGCTCTGCGTCCCCTCCAGCGCTGGAACGCGGAGCGTCCCTTGAGGCATTCCCACGCAGAGCGTGGGAACGATCGTGAAAGGCTCAGTGCCTGCGCAACCACTCGATAAACAGCGCAAACAATTCCGACTGCGACCCCACCTCCAGCTTCAGGTACAGGTTCTTGCGGTGCATGCGCACGGTTTCCGGCGAGATGCCCATCTGGCTGGCCGTAGACTTCACCGAATGCCCGCGCAGGACCATGTGCGCCACTTGCCGCTCGCGCTCGGTCAGCAAATCGCTGCCGAAATGCTCGAAAGCCGACTGCACTCGATGCTTGAGATCATCGCGTTGGCCCTGATCCTGGTCGCACTGGATCTCGCGACTGCGCAGCATCCCGCGCTGGCTGAATTCACTGATGAATTCACGCACCAGCGGTTCCACGGCGCGCAGCAGATTCAATTGCTCGGCGCACAGGCACTCACCGCCGAAACCCTGAAACAGGCTGAGTGAAATCTTCGTGTCATTGCCGGTATCGACAATGTAGTAGCTGTCTTCGGAACAGCCCGCGTTCAGGTAATAAGTCTTGTAGTAGTCGCTGTCGAAGAAGTGGTCCGGGGCGATTTCTTCCAGGTGATAGAACCCTTGCGCCAGCCCCTGCTCCACCGCCAGGCAGAACGGGTCGAGCAAATAGCCCCCGGCAAAATAACGCTCAAGAATCGACACCTGATATTCCTGGGCAATCCCGCGCTGATGCAGCAACTGTGGCGCGCGGTCCTTGCGCTCCAGGCTGATCATCATCGACTC
Source organism: Pseudomonas sp. Sample_24 (assembly GCF_004307605.1). Lineage (NCBI taxonomy): Bacteria > Pseudomonadati > Pseudomonadota > Gammaproteobacteria > Pseudomonadales > Pseudomonadaceae > Pseudomonas > Pseudomonas sp. Sample_24. The sequence continues at coordinate 6,560 of NZ_RCNW01000227.1, read as the reverse complement.
TACGCCCGCCAGTTGCGCCAACGCGGATGCCAGGTGTTGCAGGGCGTCAGGCTCATCGATATGGGCGAATGCCTCGCGCATTCCCCCATGCCATTTGTGCAATGCCCCGAAGGGCATGGCGATCAGCGTATTGTCGTCTGGTTTGCTCATGCCCCGCAGTCTAGCGGCTGCGCAAGCCCTTGGTAACAGCTTGACCGACGAAATCATTGGCCCGCGTACTGGCCGTTCGCTGAAAGTTCGGCCGCCACCTCCAGGATGCACACCCGCAGGGTCTCGACGATCTCATCGACTTGCGCATAGGTGAGGATCAACGGCGGCGACATGACGTTGAGGTGCATGATCGGCCGCACCAGCAAGCCTTTGGCCTGGGCCCGCGAATGGATTTTCTCGCCAATGTTGATCTCGTCGGCAAACAGTTCCTTGGTGCGTTTGTCCGCGACAAACTCCACGCACGCCATCAGCTTCATGCAGCGCACATCGCCCACCAACGGCAAGTCCCGCAGCGTCGCCAAGCGTTGTTCCAGATAGCCGCCGACATCCTCAACATGGGCCAGCAGGTTTTCCCGTTCGATGATTTCGATGTTTTTCAGCGCCGCCGTGCAGCACACCGGATGGCCACTGTAAGTGAAACCGTGGGTGAAACAACGGCCCTTGCCCGGTTCGGCGATGACTTTCCAGATGCGCTCGGAAAAGATGCACGCGCCCAGCGGCAGGTAAGCCGAGGTCAGGCCCTTGGCAGTGGTGATGATGTCGGGTTGCACATCGAACACATCGAGGGAGGCGAAGAACTTGCCCAGGCGTCCGAACGAAGTCACCACTTCGTCGGCGACGAACAGAATGTCGTAGCGCTGGCAGACTTCCCACATGCGCTTGAGATAGCCCTTGGGCGCAATGATCACCCCGCCCGAGCCCATCACTGGTTCGGCGAAGAAACCCGCGACCTTGTCAGCGCCAATCGACTGGATCTTGTCTTCGAATTCCTTGACCAGAAATTCGAGAAACTGCGCCTCATCCATGCCGTCTGGTGCACGGTACGGGTTGGGGTTGGAAACGTGATGGATCAGCGGGTTGGCGTAATCGAACTCCGGCACCCGGTCGGCAGCCTTGTTGCCGATCGACATGGTCAGTGTGGTAGAGCCGTGGTACGCGTTGAAGCGCGCAATGATGTGCTTCTTTTGCGGTTTTCCACGGCAGTTCTGGTAGTACTGGATCAGTCGGTACGCGGTGTCCACAGCGGTGGAGCCGCCGGTGGTCAGGAACACGTGATCGAGATCCCCCGGCGCCAGGCTGGCGAGCTTCTCGCAGAGCTCGATGGCGACGTTGTTCGACATGTCGGAAAACGGATTCGAATAGGCCAATTGCCGTACCTGGTCAGCGATGGCGTCGGCCATTTCTTCACGCCCCAGGCCGATATTCGTGCACCACATGCCACCCACTGCATCGAGGAAGCGGTTGCCCTGGGTGTCATAGATGTAGGCACCGTCTCCGGCGACGATGTTCAGCGAACCCTGTTCGGCGTGCTCGTCGAACACGTGATAGCCGTGCATATGGTGGGCCTTGTCGGCTTTGACCAGCCGGGATTCATCCGCTGGGGAAAAAACGCTGCGTGTTGGCGTCGCCATAAGTAAACCTCTAACCGAATTGACTAACGTTCGAACCAATCAAATGCCGCTCTTGACGGTGCTCCAGACCCGGGTCATGGCCCGCATGTCCTTGCCGTCCTGAGTCTTCTGCGGAAACAGCCGTTCGCGGGTTTCGGCATCGGGGTAAATCGCCGGGTTGTTGCGTACATCGGCCTTCAACAAAGGCGTGGCCGCGGCGTTGCTGTTGGCGTAATGGATGTAGTCGGTGACGTCCGCCATCACCTGCGGCTGCATCAGGTACTCCAGGAACTTGTGGGCATTGGCGACGTGGGGCGCGTCGGCCGGGATGTAAAGGTTGTCGAACCAGATCAACGAACCTTCCTTGGGAATGAAGTAGGACAGGTTGATGTTCAACTTGGCTTCTTCGGCGCGGGCCATGGCTGTGGCGTAATCGCCGGACCAGGTCATGGCCATGCACACGTCGCCGTTGGGCAGGCTGGTCAGGTAATTGACCGAGTCGAATTTGCGAATGTATGGCCGCACCGACAACAGCAATTCCTGCGCAGCCTTCAGATCATCCGGCCTGGCGCTGCGAGGATCGCGGCCAAGGTATTTGAGGGCCAGCGGAATCACTTCGGTCGGCGCATCGACCAGGGTCACACCACAGTCGGCGAAGCGCGAAACAATTTTCGGATCGAAAATCATCGCCAGCGAACCGATGGGCGCGTCCGGCATGCGCTCCTTGATCTTGTCGACGTTGTAGGTGATGCCATTGCTGCCCCAGGTGTAGGGCGCGGAATACATCGTGCCGGGGTCGAAACCTTGCAGGTCCTGCAAGACTTTCGGATCGAGGTTGGTCCAACTCGGCAGCAGTTTCTTGTCCAGTGGCTGGAACACCTTGGCCTGGATCAGCGGCGGTGCGAGGGACGCGTTGAGCACGATCAGGTCATAGCCGGAGTGCCCGGTGAGCAACTTGGCCTGCACCGTTTCGTAAGCATCAAAGGTGTCGTAGATGACTTTGATGCCGGTGGCTTTTTCGAAATCGGCGAGGGTTTTCTCGCCGATGTAATCCGCCCAGTTATAAAGCCGCAGCGTGTTGCTGTCGTTTACCTCAGCGGCGTAGGCATTCAGGGTCAGCGGTACAACAAACAGACTGGAAATCACCTTAAGCAGTGTCTTGCCCATAGCAAATGCACCTTATCAAGCGAGTTCGGCTCTGGATGAGCGGATGTACCTACTATTGGCGGATTCACAGGTCGGCACCATAACCCGAATGGGTGTGAACACCCGATGGGCCGGCGACATGGCAAAAAGCATCAGCCCGGTTGACCCGTTTTGGCATAGCGGCAGGGTTTGCCTGACGCTTAAAGTGCCCGTTGAACCGACTCGCCAAGAGCGCGCCATGACCGACCTGATCAAACAAGAACACCGCGATGGCGTGCTGACGCTGACCATCGACCGCCCGGACAAGCTCAACGCGCTGACCAACAGCATGTACACGCGGCTGGCCGACCTGTTGTTTACCGCGAATGAAGACGATGCCGTGGGGGCGATCATCATCACCGGCGGCCCGAACTGTTTTACCAGTGGCAACGACCTGGTGGACTTCCTGCAGGAACCGCCGAAGCACCTGGACAGCCCCGCGTTTCGCCTGATGCGCGCCGTGACGCACCTGCAAAAGCCGTTGATCGCAGCAGTTTGCGGAGCGGCCATCGGTATCGGCACCACCCTGCTGTTGCATTGCGATCAGGTGCTGATTACGCGCGACGCCAAGCTGCGCACGCCGTTCGTCAATCTGGGTCTGTGCCCCGAATTTGGCGCCAGCCTGCTATTGCCTCGCCTGCTCGGCCACGCCCGTGCCGCGCGCCTGCTGCTGTTGGGTGACAGCCTCGATGGCAGCGAAGCGGTGGCCTGGGGCCTGGCCAACCAAGTCTTCGATGACGGCGAACAGTGCCTGGCCGCGGCCGCCAAAATTGCCCAGCGCTTTTTGGCGATGCCTCAGCAAGCCTTGCGCCAATCCCGGCAATTGATAAAGCAGCCGGGTATGGAAGAACTGCAGGCCACCCTGCGCGAAGAAAACACGCTGTTCATCCAGCGCCTCAACAGCGATGAGGCAAAAACAGCCTTGAACGCCCTGCTCAATCGCAGTACAGATAAGAATCCACCGAAAGGAGCCCAGTCATGAACACCCCGGACATCTTCGTAGTCAGCGCCGCCCGTACCGCCATCGGTACCTTCGGCGGTTCGCTCAAGGACGTGCCATTGGCCGACCTCGCGACCACCGCTGTGAAAGCCGCCCTGGAGCGGGCCGCCGTAGACCCGGCGCTCGTCGGCCATTTGGTGATGGGCAACGTGATCCCGACTGAAACCCGTGACGCCTATATTTCCCGGGTTGCCGCAATGAACGCCGGCATTCCCAAGGAAACCCCGGCCTACAACGTCAACCGCCTGTGCGGTTCGGGCCTGCAAGCGATCATCAACGCCGCGCAGACCCTGATGCTCGGCGACGCCGACATCGTCGTCGGTGCCGGTGCCGAATCCATGAGCCGTGGCCCGTACCTGATGCCGAGCGCCCGCTGGGGTTCGCGCATGGGCAACGCCCAGGTCATCGACTACATGCTCGGCATCCTGCATGACCCGTTCCATGGCATTCACATGGGCATCACCGCCGAAAACGTGGCCGCACGCAACGGCATCACCCGCGAGATGCAAGACGCCCTGGCCTTTGAAGACCAGAAACGCGCCGCCCACGCGATTGCCAACGGCTACTTCAGCGAACAAATCGCCACCGTGGAAATCCAGGATCGCAAGGGCACCAAGCTGTTCAGCGTCGACGAGCATCCGCGTGCCACCTCCCTGGAACAACTGGCCGGCATGAAGCCTGCGTTCAAGAAAGACGGTTCGGTGACTGCCGGCAACGCCTCGGGCCTGAACGACGGCGCCGCCGCCCTGGTCATGGCCACCGGCACCGCTGTCCAGGTCAATAACCTCAAGCCACTCGCACGTCTGGTCAGCTACGCCCACGCCGGCGTCGAACCGGAACTGATGGGCCTCGGTCCGATCCCTGCCACGCGCCTGGCACTCAAACGCGCCGGCCTGACCGTCGCTGATCTGGACGTGGTCGAAGCCAACATCGCCTTCGCCGCCCAGGCCTGCGCAGTCAGCCAGGAACTCGACCTCGACCCGGCCAAAGTCAACCCGAACGGCTCGGGCATCGCCCTGGGCCACCCGGTCGGCGCCACCGGCGCGATCATCGCCACCAAAGCCATCCACGAACTGCACCGCACCAACGGCCGCTACGCGCTGGTGACCATGTGCATCGGTGGTGGCCAGGGGATCGCGGCGATTTTCGAGCGCGTCTAACCCCTTGCCGTAGGGGCTGTCGAGTGAAACCAGGCTGCGATCTTTTGACCTTGTCTTATAAAAAGCAAAGTCAAAAGATCGCGGCCTGCGGCGGCTCAGGTGGAGTGCGGTACGTCCAGCGAGAAAATGACATAACCGGAAAGCGGAGACGGTCATTTCGGAAACGTCCCACAGTCAGAGTTTTAGCTTCCCGGTAGGGTCAATGCCCTCCCAGCATCAGGCTGGGATTGGCCAGGGAAGAAAAGAGCATGACTAAAAAGGCAGTTATCGTTTTCAGTGGCGGTCAAGACTCCACAACCTGCTTGATCCATGCATTGCCGCATTACGATGAAATTCACTGTATTACGTTCGACTACGGCCAGCGCCATCGTGCAGAAATCGAAGTGGCGCAGCAGCTTTCAAAGAAACTTGGCGTGACAGTACACAAGGTATTGGACACGTCATTACTCAATGAGCTGGCGATTAGCAGTCTTACTCGCGACAACATCCCGGTACCCACCACACACAGCTCCAGGGATACCCTGCCCAGTACTTTTGTACCAGGGAGGAATGTTCTATTTTTAACCCTGGCAACTATCTACGCTTATCAAGTGCGTGCTGAAACTATCATCACCGGTGTCAGTGAGACGGAAAGCTCGGGTTACCCAGATTGTCGCGATGACTTTGTAAAGCGCCTGAATGATGCGATTGAATGTGGCATGGATTACAAATTGCGCATTGAAACCCCGCTTATGTGGCTGACCAAAGCGGAAACCTGGGCCCTTGCCGATTATCACCAACAGCTGGACTTGGTTCGCTACCAGACACTGACCTGCTATAACGGCATAAAAGGAAGTGGATGTGATCGTTGCGACGCCTGTACGCTCCGCAAAAATGGACTGATTGAATTCCTTGAAGATAGAACGGGAACTACAAAACGCCTAAGAATCAAACTGAATCTATAAAAAATAGCATATGGCAGGGGGGGCGTTTACGATTAACACCTCGCCGCTGAACCTTATGCCGGTTGTGCTGCGCCGACGTACCTTTTAAATAAGGATCTAGCTCCATAGGCTGGAAAAATGTTAAGCACAGCAAAACACATTTTTATTGCTATCTGAACGTAAACTATATTCAGGATATCTCGGTTTTCCATGGCACCATAAAACGCAATAAAACAGAAAATAAAGCTATCTAGAATTACTGCGAAAAAAGTACTGAAGAACACTCGTAAAAATAGATACCTGGAATTTGTAAGCTGCTTAATTTTACAGAGCAAGTATGAATTTACGTACTCCGAAAAAAGAAAAGACACGGACGAAGCTACTAATGCAGACGAGACATGAGTGATGATTTCCCCATATGGTTCATTAAGCTGCCAGCCAGGCAAACCCGGGAGATATCCAGTAATGGAGAGTAAAACAAGAATAAAAGCATTACTAGCGAAGGCAAAGTATATCGCCCTCCTTGCCAATCTAAGCCCATATGACTCATTTAGCAGATCAACTATCAAGAACGTCAACGGATAGAGAAAAACACCAGGAGTAACCACGACATCAAAATACTCCAAATAAATAAGCTTTGCCGCAGCGACATTAGTAAAAATATAGAGCGCAAAAAGCATTAGATTAAGAG
>NZ_RCNW01000396.1:0-18426 GCF_004307605.1 Pseudomonas sp. Sample_24 | reverse complement strand
CAGTATCGGAAGGAACGGCGAAAGCGTCGCTTGATGGACGCATTGAGTCTGGACCCCCTCGAAGAAGCGTCTGAAGAAAAGGCGCCGAAACCCGAGGAGAAGGGTGGACTTGATCGCTGGCTGGTGTATGTGAATCCGATTGACCGTGAAATTCTGGTGCTACGATTTGTCGCAGAGCTGGAGTTTCAGGAGATCGCAGACATCATGCATATGGGCTTGAGTGCAACAAAAATGCGGTACAAACGCGCTCTAGATAAATTGCGTGAGAAATTTGCAGGCATTGCTGAAACTTAGTTCGGCGCAAATATCTCTTACGTGTAGGCAAGTTCTGATAGACTTGCCGCCGAGTTGTCCCCCGGTTTGCGGGACTGCTTCACAATCACCAGATGGGGATTTAACGGATGAAACTGAAAAACACCTTGGGCTTGGCCATTGGTTCTCTTATTGCCGCCACTTCGTTCGGCGCTCTGGCACAGGGCCAAGGCGCAGTTGAAATCGAAGGCTTCGCAAAGAAAGAGTACTTTGACAGCACTCGCAACTTCAAAAACGACGGCAACCTGTTCGGTGGTTCGGTTGGTTACTTCCTGACCGACGACGTTGAACTGCGTCTGGCCTACGACGAAGTGCATAACGTACGTGCCGACGACGGCAAGAACGTGAAGGGCGCTAACACCGCTCTGGACGCTCTGTACCACTTCAACAACCCAGGCGACATGCTGCGTCCTTACGTCTCGGCCGGTTTCTCCGACCAGAGCATCGACCAGAACGGTTCGAACGGTCGTGACCGTTCCACCTTCGCCAACGTTGGTGGCGGCGCCAAGCTGTACTTCACCGACAACTTCTACGCCCGTGCCGGCGTTGAAGCTCAGTACAACATCGACCAGGGCAACACCGAGTGGGCTCCTAGCGTCGGTATCGGTGTGAACTTCGGTGGCGGCTCCAAGCCTGCTGCTGCTCCAGTTCCAGCACCAGCTGAAGTTTGCTCCGACAGCGACAACGATGGCGTTTGCGACAACGTTGACAAGTGCCCTGACACCCCAGCCAACGTAACTGTTGACGCTGATGGCTGCCCAGCAGTTGCTGAAGTTGTTCGTGTTGAGCTGGACGTGAAATTCGACTTCGACAAGTCGGTAGTCAAGCCAAACAGCTACGGCGACATCAAGAACCTGGCTGACTTCATGAAGCAGTACCCATCCACCACCACTACTGTTGAAGGTCACACTGACTCCGTCGGTCCTGACGCTTACAACCAGAAACTGTCCGAGCGTCGTGCAAACGCCGTTAAGCAAGTTCTGACCAACCAGTACGGTGTTGAATCGTCCCGCGTTCAGTCTGTTGGCTACGGCGAATCCCGCCCAGTTGCTGACAACAAGACTGAAGCTGGTCGCGCTGTAAACCGTCGCGTAGAAGCGCAGGTTGAAGCTCAAGCTAAGTAATTAGCCCGCAGCTGCGAGAAAAGCCCGGCTCAGGCCGGGCTTTTCTTTGTCTGCGATTTGGTCGGAGCGGAGTAAGTCGGGGGATTCAGGCCAGTCCATCGGCTGTGATCGCGGGGAAATCACAGTGTTGCACGGCACGGGCCGCCACGCTGCCGATCACCAGGATCGCCGGGCTCTTCAGTTCGAAACGACGGGCGTCAGACTCCATTGCCGCCAGATCACTGCGGCATTCGCGCTGATGGGGCAACGAGGCGTTTTCAATCATTGCCACTGGCGTGTTTACCGCCATGCCTCCGGCCAGCAGTTGCTGGCGAATTTCACTGAGCTTGGCCACACCCATGTAAATCACCAACGTCGTACCGCCCTGGGCCAGTGCCTGCCAGTTCAGGCTGCTGCCGTCTTGCGTGTGCGCGGTGACCAGTGTCACCCCGCGCGCTACACCGCGTAGCGTCAACGGGATATCGCATTGCGTGGCGCCAGCGAGCCCGGCCGTGATGCCGTTGACCAGTTCCACCTCAACCCCGCGCTCACGCAGCCACTGCGCTTCTTCACCGCCGCGTCCGAAAATGCACGGATCACCCCCCTTGAGTCGCACCACGCATTTACCCTGACGCGCGTAACGCAGCATCAAGCGATGAATGAACGCTTGCGGCGTGGACCGGCATCCGCCGCGTTTACCCACGGGAATGATTCGCGCCTGCTGGCAATGTTCGAGGACCGCGGCATTCACCAGGTCATCGATCAGCACCACATCCGCTTCCCTCAGTGCCCTTGCAGCCTTGAGAGTCAACAGTTCCGGATCACCCGGGCCCGCGCCCACCAGCCAGACTTTTGCGCTCATCGTGTGTTCCTCAGTTGAAATCAGCCATGAAATACCGCAAACAACAGCACCAGATTCGCCAGCAGCGACATCAGCGCCAACGACCGCCACACCTTCAGCGGTTCGCGTTCCAGCAGCGGGCGAGGGCGCACATTCAAGCTGTGCCGCTCGCCTTGTTCGATCAGCAGCAGCCATTCCTCCGCCGTTTCAAAACGTTGACCAGGATCGGCGGCAACCGCGCGTTCCAGGCTTTGTGTCATCCATTCCGGCAGATCGGGGCGATAGCGGCTGGCGCTGACTGGCCTGCCGAACCGTGGTCGTTGGAACGCTTCGATTTCGCCATAGGGAAAATGCCCGGTCAGCAGATAAAACAACGTCACGCCGACCGCATACAGGTCCTGTTGCGGTGTCGGCGGTTCGCCGCGAAATGCTTCCGGCGCAATGAAACTGGGCGTTCCGGGAAGAGCAGCGGGCTGGTCTTCAGACAGGCCGGGACAGAAGGCGAGGCCGAAGTCCAGCAAGCGCAGTTCGCCGTCGTCACTGAGCAGCAGGTTTTCCGGTTTGATATCGCGGTGGAAAATCTGCCGTCGGTGCAACATTCCGAGCGCTTTGAGCAGGCGTTCAGCCAGGTCCTGCCACTGAGCCAGCGGCAGTGGTCCGGTCTGCGAATGCAGTTGCGCCAGGGTCGTCCCGGAGTATTCGCGCATCACGTAGTACAAATGCTGACGCTGGCTGGCGGCATGCACCTCAGGAAAATGCCGACCGGCCACGCGTTTGAGAAACCATTCCTCCGACAGCAAGGCTTGCCCGGCCTGGTGATCGTCGTGCAGATGGCCGGGCAAGGTTTTCAACAGCCACGGTTGTTGCTGGCTGTCACGCACGCGATAAAGCAACGACTGCTGGCTCTGGCCAAGTATCCCTTCCACTTGCCAGCCTTCGAACTGCTGTCCAGGCTTCAGCGGTGGCGGCAGGGGCCATTGCTGCAGGTGAATCAAGGCATCACCGATACTGCTTTCACCGAGGCCATCGACCCGTACCAGCAGGGCACTGGCGTTGTCTTGGCTGCCGGCCAGATGCGCTGCATGAACCAGCGTCTGCGCAGCGCTATCGAGGTCCGGCTGATCACGCAGGATCGCAGCAATGGCGGTGTCGCCCAGGACCGCCCAGATCCCGTCGCTGAGCAGCACGAAGCTCTCATCGAGGCGCAATTCACCGTCGAGGAAATCCAGCACCAGGTGTTGATCCAGTCCAAGTGCCCGCTTGAGCACATGCTGCATGCCCGGCTGATCCCAGACGTGATCCTCGCTGATGCGCTGCAATTGATCGGCGTGCCAGCGATACACCCGGCAATCACCGACGTGAGCCAGGGTAAATCGCCTGCCACGCAGCACCAGGGCGCTCACAGTGGTCAATAGCGGTTGTCCGCCACCGTTGGCCTGCAGCCAGCGGTTTTGCGCCAGCAGCAGGCGATCAAGGGCTTGTGCGACGCCCCAGGTTTCCGGGGTGGCGTAGTAGTCCAGCGCCAGCGCCTGCAATGTCGATCGGGCGGCCAGGCCACCATCGGCGCACTGGCTGACGCCGTCGGCGATGGCGAACAGGTAGCCCTTGCTCGCCGCCAGTGCCGGGGCGGGCGTGACCAGACGCAAGGCGTCCTGATTTTCTTCGCGAGGGCCGGTGGCGCTGGCTTCAGCGAAGCTCAATTGCAGGCTCATTTAAGACCTCAAACCCGCGCAGCGGTCACGGCTGCCGAACCCCAGGTGGTTCTCCAGCGACGTTTTACGCCGTGCAGGCCAAACCACGCGAGCACCGCCAGGCTGGCGAACAGCCACAGTGCCAGCTGGTAACTGCCGGTGCTTTGTTTGATTGCGCCCATGCCTGCTGCCAAGGCAAAACCACCGATGCCGCCAGCCATGCCGATCAGACCGGTCATAACCCCGATTTCGCGGCGAAAACGCTGAGGGACCAACTGGAAAACCGCACCGTTGCCTGCACCCAGGCCAAGCATGGTGCAGACGAAAAGCGCCAGGGCGGCATAGGAGCTTGGCAAATTGAAGCCGACGGCAGCAATGCAGATCGCCGCTACGGTGTACATCCCCAGCAAGGTGCGGATGCCACCGAAGCGATCCGCCAGAGCACCGCCCAGCGGACGCATCAGACTGCCACCGAATACGCAGGCGGCGGTGTAGTAACCCGCGGTGACCGGGTTCAGGCCGTATTGGTCGTTGAAGTAGCCGGGCAGTGCGCTGGCCAGGCCGATGAAACCGCCGAAGGTCACGCTGTAGAAGAACATGAACCACCAGCTGTCGCGGTCGCCCAGGGCTTTGAAGTAATCGGCCATTGACTTGGCTTTGGGCCGTTCAGGGGCATTCTTGGCCAGCCAGGCGAACACGATCAGTGTCAGGATCAACGGGATCAGGGCGAAGCCGAACACGTTGCTCCAGCCAAACGCCGCTGCCAGCACCGGCGCAATCAGCGCGGCAAGGACGGTGCCCGAGTTGCCCGCACCCGCGATGCCCATGGCTTTGCCCTGGTGCTGCGGCGGGTACCATTGCGACGCCAGAGGCAGGGCCACGGCGAAGGACGCGCCCGCCATGCCGAGGAACAGTCCCAGCAGCAGCGCTTGCTCGTAACTGTGGATGCCGAGTTTCCAGGCACCGAACAGGGCGCAGATGACGATGACTTGCCCGATCAGGCCGGCAGTTTTGGGAGACAGGCGATCAGCCAGCATGCCCATTACAAACCGCAGTACGGCACCGGCCAGAATCGGCGTAGCGACGACAAGCCCGCGCTGTTGAGTGGTCAGGTGCAAGTCACCGGCGATCTGCACTGCCAGGGGGCCGAGCAGGTACCAGACCATGAAGCTCAGGTCGAAGTAGAGGAACGCCGCGAACAGGGTTGGGGTATGGCCGGATTTCCAGAAGCTTGAATTCATCGCGCACCTCAGCTGATAGGAGTCTCGAACGGGAGCCAAAACAAAAAAACGCCGCCACCTGATTCGCCGGGAGGCAAATACGGTGAGCGACGTCTTTGTCGTAGATTGGGCAACCGCCGTTGGTTACCTGTGGGATTTACTTAGCGAGATCTGTGCCAACAAGTCGTTTTTGTGGCGAGGGAGCTTGCTCCCGCTCGGCGTTGAAGCCGTCTTGAATCCTGTGATCGAGTTGTGCCTGATTCACTGAAGTTGCAGGTTTTGGGGCCGCCGCTACGCAGCCCAGCGGGAGCAAGCTCCCTCGCCACGGTGGTCGTGTCAGCCGAGCAGTTCACTCATCGCGATAATCTGCTCCGCCACCTGAATCAGCTTCTGCTGGCGGCTCATGGCCTGGCGGCGCATCAGGGTGTAGGCCTCTTCCTCGTTGCAGTCCTTCATTTTCATCAGCAGCCCTTTGGCCAGTTCGATGCGCTTGCGCTCGGCCAGTTGCTGATCGCGGGCGTGCAGTTGGGCGCGCAGGGCCTGGTCACTTTCGAAGCGGGCCATGGCCACATCCAGAATCGGCTGCAAGCGTTGGGCATGGATGCCCTCGACGATGTAGGCGCTGACCCCGGACTTGATCGCCTGGCGCATCACGCCGGGGTCGTGCTCGTCGGTAAACATCACGATGGGGCGTGGCTGGTCCCGGCTGACGAGCACCACTTGTTCCATGACATCGCGGCTCGGTGACTCGGTATCGATCAGAATCACGTCCGGACGCACCGTTTCGACGCGTTCAGGCAGGTCGATGGTCAGGCCTGACTCGTCGATGACCTCGAAGCCGGCTTCGGTGAGGGCCGCTTTCAGGCGTCCGACTTTTTTCGCGGTATCGTTGATCAGCAGGATACGCAACATGTTCGCAGTCTCCTGTCAGCAGTTGGCGAGTCGGGGCGAGTTGTCGCTCATTGCGTGCAGTTTGAAGCTGCGCGCATAGCCGGCGGGGTCCGAACCGTTCCAGACCTTGCCATCGATCAACTGGCTGCTACGCATCTCTTTGCCCAGCGATGCGACACCGACGGCACTGGCGGCCTCACGGTACAAGTCCAGTTGCTGAACCTGACGGGCTACCGCGAGGTAATCCGGGTCATCGCGCAACAGCCCCCAGCGACGGAACTGGGTCATGAACCACATGCCATCGGACAGATACGGCAAGTTCACTTCACCGTCACCATGAAAACGCATGGCATGCGGGTCGTGCCAGCGATTGCCCAGTCCGTCGTCATAGTCGCCCAGCAGACGCGGTTCGATGCATGCCAGTGGTGCGTCGAGGTACTGTGGCGCGCTGAGCAATTGCGCAGTGCTGCGGCGGTTTTCGAGACTGTCTTCGATAAAACGACTGGCTTCCAGGATCGCCATCACCAGTGCCCGGGCGGTGTTGGGGTATTGCTCGACGAAGGCGCGGGTGCAGCCTAGGACTTTTTCCGGATGATCGGGCCAGATCGTCTGGGTGGTCGCCAGGGTAAAACCGAGGTCCTGTTGCACGGCGCTGGCGGACCAGGGTTCGCCGACGCAGAAACCGTCGATGCGTCCCGCCTGCAGGTGCGCGACCATTTGCGGCGGTGGTACCACCACACTGTCGACCTCCAGCAACGGATGAATGCCCTGGCTGGCGAGCCAGTAATACAGCCACATGGCATGGGTGCCAGTGGGAAAGGTCTGGGCGAACGTCAATTTTGGGCGAGTTTGGTGCACGTGCCGGTGAAGTGCCTCAGGACCGGTCACGCCAAGGCCCTGCAAGCCATGGGAGAGGTTGATGCTCTGGCCGTTCTGGTTCAGGCCCATGAGCACGGCCATGTCGGTCGCTGCCACGCCGCCGATACCCAGGTGCACGGCGTAGATCAAACCGTACAGGCTATGGGCGGCATCGAGTTCACCGCTCACCAGTTTGTCCCGCAGGTTGGCCCACGACGACTGGCGCTTGAGGTTCAGGGTCAGGCCGTAAGGTTGGGCGAAGCCCTGAGTCGCGGCGACAACCACCGAGGCGCAGTCGCTCAAGGCCATGAAGCCGAGGTTGATTTCGGTCTTTTCCGGGGCATCGCTGCCATTGACCCAGGCCAGAGGGCCGGCTGATGGTTCGTTCATCGATTTCGCACCTTCAAAAAAAACGTCGTCCCAGACCTGGTACCCGCAAGGCCGCGTGACGACGTCGTTGTCCTTGCACGCATTCCGCCGTTGGCCTGCGTGCTGATGCTTCGATGGGTGCAAGGCATATGCCATCCCGGGATTCACGGCAAAGAGATCGCCCGCCAACCTCAACCCCGGCTATAATCGCCGCCTCATTTCGCCGCCAATCGAGTCAAATCCGCCCATGTACACCCTGGCCCGTCAGCTGTTGTTCAAACTTTCCCCGGAAACCTCCCACGATCTGTCCCTGGACCTGATCGGCGCGGGCGGACGTTTGGGCCTTAACGGCTTGCTGTGCAAGGCACCGGCGAAGATGCCGGTCAACGTCATGGGCCTGGATTTTCCGAATCCGGTGGGGCTGGCCGCCGGCCTGGACAAAAACGGCGCGGCCATTGACGGTTTCGCCCAATTGGGTTTCGGTTTTGTCGAAATAGGCACCATAACCCCGCGTCCGCAACCGGGTAATCCGAAACCACGGATTTTCCGATTGCCGGAAGCCGAGGCCATCATCAACCGAATGGGCTTCAACAACCTTGGCGTCGATCACCTGTTGGCCCGTGTGGCAGCCGCCAAGTACAAGGGCGTGCTGGGCATCAACATCGGCAAGAACTTCGATACCCCGGTCGAGCGCGCGGTTGACGATTATCTGATTTGCCTGGACAAGGTCTATGCCCACGCCAGCTACGTGACGGTCAACGTCAGCTCGCCGAACACACCGGGCCTGCGCAGCCTGCAATTCGGCGATTCGCTCAAGCAACTGTTGGCCGACCTTGCCACGCGTCGCGCTGAACTGGCGCTGCGTCACGGCAAACACGTGCCGCTGGCCATCAAGATCGCCCCGGACATGACTGACGAAGAAACTGCGCAGGTTGCGCAAGCGTTGATCGAAACCGGAATGGACGCGGTCATCGCCACCAATACCACCTTGAGCCGTGTCGGCGTCGAGGGCATGGAGCATGGTGACGAGGCGGGCGGCCTGTCCGGTGCACCGGTTCGCGACAAGAGCACCCACACCGTGAAGGTGTTGGCGGCGGAGTTGGGCGGCCGCCTGCCGATCATTGCTGCCGGTGGCATCACTGAAGGCAAACATGCGGCAGAGAAGATCACTGCCGGTGCGAGCCTGGTGCAGATCTACTCCGGCTTCATCTATAAAGGCCCGGCGCTGATTCGTGAATCCGTAGACGCAATCGCTGCCCTGCGCTGAAGGCTCAAGGGAGCTTTTGTGGCGAGGGAGCTTGCTCCCGCTGCGAAGCAGCCCAAAGCACCCGCTTCAGTAAGTCAAATTGATTGAGAACACCGGGTTTACGATTGCTTCGCAACCGGGCGGGAGCAAGCTCCCTCGCCACAAAAACAGGTTTTCCTTGCTTTGGAGCAAGCATAAAAAAGGGCCCCTTCAAAGGAGCCCCTGGGCCGCAGCCCGCCGTCCGGATGGGACGTGCGTGGTTAATTCAGTACAAAATCAGATTGTCGTGTCGGAGTGTTGTGCCCTGTAATTAGCCGACGGCGTGAAGTTCGTTGAGTCTGTGGATTCCCGCAGTGCCGGTCATACCGTCCCAGTTGTCGCCGCGTCCTTCTCGCCAGCCGTTAATCCAGGCTTGACGTACCGACGGTAGAGTAAATGGGCAAAGCTCACGGGATTTGCCACCAACGCCATATTGATATCCGCGCAAAAATGCTCTTTCCAACGGATCACGCTTAAGTCTTCTCATAGGGTGTTGCCCTCACTTGTTGACTGTATTTATCGCGTCGACCTCAATTGAGGTCTGGCAGAAAAACTCTGCCGTTGGGGGCTCGTTGCCGGCGTGACGAGCCAAGGTGTTGGCGCCATTGCGGTGCCAACCTGAGTTGAGTTCTAACCAATGCGTCACATCGAGGGAATGATCGTTTTGTCATAAGGACGTAACTGTTCATGTGCTATGGCCATAAGTAACCGCATGTTAGCTGGGTATTTTTCAGGTAAACCCCGGTATGATCGGCCCCGCACAGCATGATCAGGTTAATCCTTTGGTGAGAATGCCTCCCGTTGCCGGGAAGGACTATTCGACGAAGGGTCGACTTATGTCATTTTGTTGCATCAACTTTTTTATCTGTCCTTGCATCTAAGCTCATTTAACCCGGGCAGCAGGGGTGGAACGGCACACCTTCGTGCCACGCGGGCGCTCTTCGAGAAAAGCGCCTGATTGAAAACCGGTCCGGCAATGCGTTGTCGGGCCACTCAGCCAAAGGCTCCGAATTCTCATGTCCGATCGTTTCGAACTCTTCCTCACTTGCCCAAAAGGCCTTGAAGGCCTGCTCATCGAGGAAGCCGTCGGGCTTGGCCTTGAGGAAGCACGTGAGCACACCTCTGCCGTGCGCGGCATGGCCACCATGGAAACCGCTTATCGCCTGTGCCTGTGGTCGCGCCTGGCCAACCGGGTATTGCTGGTGCTCAAGCGTTTCCCGATGAAAGACGCCGAGGACCTCTACCACGGCGTGCTCGACATCGAGTGGCAAGACCACATGCTCAATGACGGCACCCTGGCCGTCGAATTCAGTGGTCACGGCTCGGGCATCGACAACACCCACTTCGGTGCCTTGAAGGTCAAGGATGCCATCGTCGACAAACTGCGCACCCCGCAGGGCGACCGTCCATCCATCGACAAACTCAACCCGGACCTGCGCATTCACCTGCGCCTGGATCGCGGCGAAGCGATCCTTTCCCTCGACCTCTCCGGCCACAGCCTGCACCAGCGCGGCTATCGCCTGCAGCAAGGCGCGGCGCCGCTGAAGGAAAACCTCGCGGCCGCCATCCTGATCCGTTCCGGCTGGCCACGTATCGCAGCGCAAGGTGGCGCACTGGCTGACCCGATGTGCGGTGTCGGTACCTTTCTGGTGGAAGCGGCGATGATCGCTGCTGACATCGCGCCGAACCTGCGTCGCGAGCAGTGGGGATTCACCGCCTGGCTGGGTCACGTACCGGCGCTGTGGAAAAAGCTCCATGAAGAGGCGTCCGAACGCGCCGCTGCCGGTCTGGCCAAGCCACCGTTGTGGATTCGCGGTTACGAAGCCGACCCGCGTCTGATTCAGCCGGGCCGCAACAACGTCGAGCGTGCCGGCCTCAGCGAGTGGATCAAGATCTATCAGGGCGAAGTCGCGACTTTCGAGCCGCGTCCGGATCAAAACCAGAAAGGCCTGGTGATCTGCAACCCTCCATACGGCGAGCGACTGGGCGACGAGGCGAGCCTGCTCTACCTTTACCAGAACCTCGGCGAGCGTCTGCGTCAGGCCTGTCTGAACTGGGAAGCCGCCGTCTTTACCGGCGCGCCGGATCTGGGCAAGCGCATGGGCATCCGCAGCCACAAGCAGTATTCGTTCTGGAACGGCGCCTTGCCGTGCAAGCTGCTGTTGATCAAGGTGCTGCCCGACCAGTTCGTCACAGGCGAGCGTCGTACCCCGGAACAGCGTCAGGCCGAACGGGAGCAAGCGGCCTATGACGAGGCGCCGAGCGAGCCGCAAGAGCGCAAGTACAACAAAAACGGCAACCCGATCAAACCCGTGCCGGCGCCGGCCCCGGTGGTCGAGCAGCCGCGCCTGAGCGAAGGCGGGCAGATGTTTGCCAACCGCCTGCAAAAAAACCTCAAGGCCTTGGGCAAGTGGGTCAAGCGCGAAGGCATCGACTGCTATCGCGTGTACGATGCCGACATGCCGGAATATTCCATGGCCATCGACCTGTATCACGATTGGGTCCACGTCCAGGAATACGCCGCGCCGAAATCCATCGATCCGGAAAAAGCCTCGGCGCGGATGTTCGATGCCCTGGCCGCCATTCCGCAGGCTTTGAACATCGACAAGAGCCGCGTGGTGGTCAAACGCCGCGAGCGTCAGAGTGGCACCAAGCAATATGAACGCCAGGCGGCTCAGGGCAAGTTCGTCGAGGTCAACGAAGGTGGCGTGAAGCTGTTGGTCAACCTCACCGATTACCTGGATACCGGCCTGTTCCTCGACCACCGTCCTATGCGCATGCGCATTCAGAAAGAGGCGGCTGGCAAGCGCTTCCTCAATCTGTTCTGCTACACCGCCACGGCCAGCGTGCACGCGGCCAAGGGCGGTGCACGCAGCACCACCAGCGTCGACCTGTCGAAAACCTATCTTGACTGGGCGCGTCGCAACCTGTCGCTGAACGGTTTTTCCGACAAGAACCGTCTGGAGCAGGGCGATGTGATGGCCTGGCTGGACGCCTGTCGTGACGAATACGATCTGATCTTCATTGACCCGCCGACATTCTCCAACTCCAAGCGCATGGAAGGGATTTTCGACGTGCAACGCGATCAGGTGCAGTTGATCGATCTGGCGATGGCTCGGCTGGCGCCGGGCGGGGTGTTGTACTTCTCCAACAACTTCCGCAAGTTCGAGCTGGAGCCCAACCTCAGCGAGCGCTACGCGGTCGAAGAGATTACCGCCCAGACCATCGATCCGGATTTTTCCCGCAACGCCAAGATTCACCGCGCCTGGAAAATCACGGCCCGTTGATATCTGAAGGCGTTGGATCCACAGAGCCTTGATTTTAAAAGGCTCTGTGGATTCTTTCTGTACTGGTCAAATTAGTGGCTAATAGCTATAACTCAACTCAGGGCCAAAGGGCTTTCCCGCACCTGGCGTTTTGAGTTGCGTTTATGTCGTTGCACGCCGTGCGCCCAAAAATCCTGGGTTTTATCAGCGAAGATGTCTCGGCCTGGCTGGTCGCGCTTCTGGTTTTGCTTGTCGGCGGGATTCTCACGGGCTTGCTGGCATGGTCGACCCTCAATCTGTTTCACCAGCAATTGCGGCAACGCTTCCAACTGCTGGCCAGTGAGCGTTATAGCCGTATCGAAGAACGCTTCGAAGATCAGGAGCAGCGCCTCGATGGCCTGCGCCGGTTCTTCGCCAACTCCGATTCGGTCTCCCGAGAGGAGTTCAACGGCTATACCCTTCCGTTATTGCATCGGACCCAGGCGTATTCGTTTGCGCAACGGGTGAGCCGTGACGAACGTGCGGCGTTCGAACGCCGTGTTCGTGATGAAGGCTTGAGCAGTTTTGCTTTTCGCGAGCTCAACGCCGACGGCCAGTTGCAACTGGCTGGCGAGCGGGACGAGTACGTGGTGGTGCTGTTCAGCCAGACGCAAAGCAAACTCGGTGCGCCGCTCGGTTACGATTTGCTGGCCCAGCCGTTGCGTCGTGCCACATTGCAGCGAGCGGACCAGAGTGGCCAGATGGCCGTCTCGCAACCGATGCATCTGGTGAGTATCGAGCCGGCGTATGCGCGGGGCGTGCTGCTGGTCGCTCCGGTCATGTCGGGCAACAGTCCGACGACGACCAAACCATTCGGTTATGTCATGGCCGTGATCAGCATGCGCCAATTGCTGGCGGACGGCTTGCCGGAAGCGGGGCGTGACTATCTGTCAGTGCGCATCCTCGATCTGTCCATCGATGATCAGCATGAAGTGCTGTATGAATCGCCAAACACAGCGGCCGTCAGCGAGTTGTCGGCGACCCGGCTGTTGCGAATGGCCGATCATGATTACCAGGTCGACATCCAGCCCAGCGAAGCGTTTCTCAAGGCCAACCACTCATCGGTGACCACGCTGGTGGTGCTCGGTGGTTCGCTCAGCATGCTGCTCAGTGCCTTGCTATACGTACTGGTCAGCCAGCGGCAGCGAGCGCTGAAGATGGTTGAGCAAAGGACCGAAGAGTTGCGCGCTCGGGAGCAGGAACTGCGTGGCACCCACGGCCAGTTGCGCGGCGTGCTGAACGCGGCGACCCAGGTGGCGATCATCGCCACGGATTTGCGGGGCGTGATCAGCACCTTTAACGCCGGAGCCGAACAGATGCTCGGCTACACCGCCGCCGAAGTGGTTGGGCACATGACCCTGGAAAACCTGCACTTGCCCCGGGAACTGGCGGCACGCTCGGCAGAACTTAGCGCACGTTTCGGCAAACCGGTCCCGACCTGCCATGCAATGTTGGTCGAGGGCGGCGAAGGCACCGGGCACGAGGCGCGGGAATGGACGCTGGTGCGGGGGGACGGCAGCCATTTGATCGTCAACATGCTGGCGACTCCGGTGCTTGATGAGCAAGGCCTGTGGGTCGGCCATCTGGCGGTGTGCATCGATATCACCGAACGCAAACGCGTGCATGAAGCCCTCGCAGCGCGGGACTTGTTATTGAAGAAACTCAGTGCCCATGTGCCCGGCGGCATCTATCAATTCAAGATGGAATTCGACGGACGCTTCAGCGTCATCTATGCCAGCGATGGCATTCGTGAAATCTACGAGCTCGAACCGGACGTTTTGCTACTCAATGCCGAAGCGATCTTCACGCGCATCCATCCCCAGGACACCACCCGTGTGCGCGCCTCCATTCGCGCTTCGGCGGACACCCTCAGCCCTTGGCGCGAGGAGTATCGCGTGCAGCTGCCACAGCGCGGTTTGCGTTGGGTACGCGGCGAGGCGACGCCGGAAGAGCTGCCCGGCGGCGGCGTGCTCTGGCATGGCTACATCTCGGATATTTCCGACATGAAGCGGGTGGAAGAAGAGCTGCGGGCGCTGTCGATCACCGACTCCCTCACCGGTATTCACAACCGGCGCTATTTCCAGGAGCGTCTGACCACCGAAATGGCCCGGGTCGAGCGTGGTAGCGGCGAACTGTCGGTGATCATGCTCGACATTGACCACTTCAAGCGCATCAATGACCAGCATGGGCATGCCGTGGGTGATCGGGTGTTGCAGATCGTCTGCGAGCGCATTGGCAATCGGCTGCGCCGCACGGATGTATTTTGTCGATTGGGTGGCGAAGAGTTCATGGTGCTGTGCCCGGGCATTAACGGTGAGCACGCGCATGTACTGGCCCTGGAGCTGTGGCAAGGCTTGCGCAGTTCGCCGATCGACGAGGTCGGGATCGTCACTGCGAGTTTCGGGATTGCCAGTTGGCGAGTCGGCGAGGGCGCGGACGCGCTGCTGTTAAGGGCGGACTCGGGGGTGTATGCGGCGAAGCAGGCGGGCAGGGACCGGGTGCAGGGCGAGACGAATTGATATGCGCTGTACGCATACCCTGTAGGAGCCAAGCTTGCTCGCGATGGCGGTCTGTCAGTCACATTTATGTTGAATGTGCTGCCGCTATCGCGAGCAGGTTTTGCTCCTACAGGGAATCTCTGCAGCCTCTGCAGCCGATTAGAGCGCCGAAGCGGTCTGCGCCAGTTTCGGCTGGCGATACAAGTCCAGCAGCACTTGGTCGAGCACCGATGATGCACCGAATGGCGCCTTGTCGTTGAGGATCGCCACGACGGCCCAGGTGTTGCCGTTGACGTCTCGGCTGAAACCGGCGATGGCGCGCACGGTGTTCAGGGTGCCGGTTTTGACGTGGGCTTCGCCGCGCATCGCGGTGGTCTTCAGGCGCTTGCGCATGGTGCCGTCGGTGCCGGCAATCGGCATCGAGCTGATGTACTCGGCGGCGTAAGGGCTGCGCCAGGCGGCCTGCAGCATCGAAGCCATTTCCCGGGCGCTGACGCGTTCGAAACGGGACAGGCCGGAGCCGTTCTCCATCACCAGGTGCGGCGCGGTAATGCCTTTCTTCGCCAGCCACTGGCGTACGACCCGCTGTGCCGCCTTGGCATCGTCACCGTCGGCATCGGTACGGTATTTCTGCCCCAGGCTCAGGAACAGCTGCTGGGCCATGGTGTTGTTACTGTATTTGTTGATATCGCGGATGATTTCCGCCAGATCCGGCGAAAATGCCCGCGCCAGCACTTTGGCGTCTTTCGGCGTTGGCGCCAGCACATCCTTGCCCTGGATGCTGCCGCCCAGTTCTTTCCAGATCGCTCGCACGGCACCGGCCGTGTACGTCGCGTGATCAAGCAGCGACAAGTAAGTCTGTGAACTGCAACCTTCACCCAACTGGCCGCCGACGGTCACCGTCACACTGCCATCGGCCTGGGGCACCGGGTTGTAGCGCACACCGCCGGTACATTGCTTGGAGTTGAGAGCCTTGACCTGATTGTCGATGCGAATGCTGGCAATGGGTGGTTCCACCGAAACCAGCACCTTGCCCGAGTCATTGCGCGCGACAAAGCGCAAGGCCTTCAGGTTGACCAGCAACGCATCGGGTTTGACCAGGAACGGTTTGTTCTCGTCATTGCCGTCGTCATTGAATTCGGGCAATTGCGGTTGCACGAAGAAATTCTTGTCCAGCACCAGATCGCCGGTGACCTGAGTCACGCCGTTGGCGCGCAGGTCACGCATCAACAGCCAGAGTTTTTCCATGTTCAGCTTCGGATCACCACCACCCTTGAGGTAGAGATTGCCATTGAGGATACCGCCGCTGAGGGTGCCGTCGGTGTAGAACTCGGTTTTCCACTGATGGTTCGGGCCGAGCATTTCCAGGGCCGCGTAAGTGGTCACCAGCTTCATGGTCGACGCCGGGTTGACCGATACGTCGGCGTTGAAAATAGTCGGAGTGCCCGGGCCGTTGAGCGGAATCATCACCAGCGACAGGGCGTTGTCCTGCAGCTTGCTGGCCTTGAGGGCTTTTTGGACGTTGGGAGACAAAGAGGTGTTGATCGGGTCAGCGCAAACAGGAAGGGCCAGGGGAAGCAACAGGCCGGCCAGCAATAAAGGACGTAACGATTTGATCATGTGAAATAGAACCCTGCAGCCGAGGGGAAAAAAAACGAGGGCATGAAGATAAATTCCCCCAGTGGTCATGAAAGTGTCGGCATTATGCCCCAAGGCGTCACGGCTTGTGCCGTGCCTTGACCATTCAATCGGCTATTTTTTTACCGGCGGTAGCCCTTGCGGCCCACTGAGTCGGGCAATCGGCGGCTTAAACTGCTAAAGTGCCGGCCGTTATTACTTAAGAGGATTGTTCCAATGGCGACTAACCGTTCCCAGCGTCTGCGCAAAAAACTGTGCGTCGATGAATTTCAAGAGCTGGGTTTCGAACTGAACCTGGATTTCAAAGAAGATTTGGCTGATGAAGCCATTGATGCTTTCCTCGACGCGTTCCTCAAAGAAGCCATGGAAGCCAACGGTCTGGGCTATGTTGGCGGCGACGACTACGGTCTGGTTTGCCTGCAGAAGCGTGGCTCGGTCAGCGCTGAACAGCGCGCCGCCGTTGAAGCCTGGCTCAAAGGCCGCACCGAGCTGACCAGCGTTGAAGTCAGCCCGCTGCTGGACGTCTGGTATCCGGAAAAGCCGATCAATCCGGTAGCTTGATGTTCTGAAAACGGCGACCCGAGGGTCGCCGTTTTTTTATGCCTGTTTTTTGTGCGCACATGGCTTGATGAACCGTTCGCTGTAGGAGCGAGGCTTGCCCGCGAAAGCGCCCTCAAACCTTGCGCCAGTTCAGAATCAGCAGCGTCACGACCCCCGCCACAATCCCCCAGAATGCCGAACCAATGGAAAACAGCGTCAGCCCCGACGCCGTGACCATGAAGGTAATCAGCGCCGCCTCACGTTCCTTCACTTCGCTCATGGCAATGCTCAAGCCATTGATGATCGAGCCGAACAACGCCAGCGCGGCTATCGACAACACCAGTTCCTTTGGCAGCGCCGCAAACAGCGCTGCCAGTGTCGCGCCGAATACCCCGGCAATCCCGTAGAAAATCCCGCACCAGACAGCGGCGGTGTAGCGCTTGTTGCGATCCTCGTGGGCATGCGGCCCGGTGCAGATGGCCGCGCTGATCGCCGCCAGGTTGATGCCGTGGGAGCCGAACGGCGCCAGCAGCAGCGAAGCGATACCGGTGGTGGTAATCAGCGGCGAGGCTGGTACGTTGTAGCCGTCGGCGCGCAGTACGGCGATACCGGGCATGTTTTGCGAGGTCATCGCCACCACGAACAGCGGAATGCCGATGCTGATCGTTGCGGCCAGGGAGAAGTGCGGGGTGGTCCAGACCGGCGTGGCCACTTCCAGGTGGAAACCGCTGAAATCCAGCAGCCCCATGAACCCGGACAACGCTGTACCGATCAACAGCGCGGCCAGCACCGCGTAACGCGGTGACAGGCGCTTGACCAGCAGATAAGTGACAAACATGCCCAGGACCAGCGCCGTGCGATGCTGGGCGGCGACGAAGATCTCGCTGCCGATCTTGAACAGGATGCCCGCCAGCAGCGCGGCCGCCAAAGAAGCCGGAATCTTTTTGACCAGGCGTTCGAAGCTGCCGGTGAGACCGCAAATCGTCACCAGCACGGCACAGGTTATATAGGCGCCGATGGCTTCGCCGTAGGACACGCCGCCCAGGCTGGTGATCAGCAGGGCGGCGCCCGGGGTCGACCAGGCAATCGTGATGGGCGTGCGATAGCGCAAGGACAGGCCGATCGAGCACACTGCCATGCCAATCGAGATCGCCCAGATCCACGATGAAATCTGCCCGCTGGTCAGGCCGGCCGCTTGCCCGGCCTGGAACATCAGCACCAGTGAGCTGGTGTAGCCAGTCATCATCGCGATGAACCCGGCGACGATGGCCGATGGTGACGTATCGGCCAAGGGGCGTAGCTGAGTGTGCGTGGCGTCAGTCATGACGATGGTGTTCCTTGGTTCAGAGGACTATGTCCGAGGCCACCCGGTCCCTGTAGGAGCCGAGCTTGCTCGCGATGACGGCGTGTCAGTCGACAGTGTTTTCGAAAATGAAATCGCTATCGCGAGCAAGCTTTGCTCCTACGGGGGCGTGTGCGGGCTGCGGATTCTGTGATCAAGCCTAAACTCAAACGTAATGGATCGTTGCGATACAGCGGATGTGACAAACAGCCGTACAGTCGTGTTGCCACCATCCATTGTGTACAATCGCAGTGTTTTTTACGCGATACTTGCCAGCGACCCACTGTGCCGTATTACAGTCACGGTCAATTCGCCGCAGTTCTTCCGACTCGAGTGCCCATGAACGAACAGTTGCAACCCCTAAAGAAACAACCGCGAGCAGGCAAAGCCGGCCGTAGCGGTACCCAGGACGATATTGTCTACGCGCATATCTTCGAGGCCATCCTCGAACAGCGCCTGGCGCCCGGCACCAAGTTGAGCGAAGAAGCGCTGGGGGAAATTTTCGGGGTCAGCCGCACCATCATTCGCCGCGC
>NZ_RCNW01000187.1:0-2340 GCF_004307605.1 Pseudomonas sp. Sample_24 | reverse complement strand
AACGAACCATAAAGCTGAACTTCGACACGCCTTACTTGTTCCAAAAGACCCTGTTCACGCAAACCTTGCACGAACAGCGCCGCGGCGCGCATAGGCCCCACGGTGTGCGAACTGGAAGGGCCGATGCCGATTTTGAACAGGTCGAAAACACTGATAGCCATTACTGCCGGACTCCTGGATGTGCCAACTCCAGGCGCAAAAGCGCCCGGTGACGGAGCTGCTACGCTCAAGCTGCAATCCGTCAGGATGGCCGCATCATCAGGCTTTTGACGTGTCGTTCGACGTCTCACACCGACGCACTCATGTCCACGAACGCCGCGTGTCTTTTACGTCGCGAATTCGCCGTTTTTTTGCGACTCAGACGGACAAAAGAGCCCGAAAAAAGCTGTAAACGACGTCACTGACACTGGATGCGACCATCCCTGTACTGGTTACGACGCACCCTGTAGGCGTCAGATTTTCACTGGTACATGATCGTATCGACTCGATTGCAAGGCGCCGTGGTAGAGCTGTCTCCAAAACGCCATCCAACCGCAACCTATAAGTGCGGTGGTCCAATCGGAACACTGCCAAAAAAAACACCAAGGAGTCCATCCATGAAAGGTTCTTCGTCGTTGTTGTTGGCCGTCATGCTTAGTCTGCCGGTTCTGGCGCAAGCCGCCGAACCGGCCCAATGCAGCACCGTAAACTTCTCGGATGTCGGCTGGACCGACATCACAGCAACGACCGCGACCACCAGCGTCGTGCTCAACGCCCTCGGCTACAAGACCAAGACCACCATGATTTCCGTGCCCGTGACCTACAAGTCTCTGGCCGACGGCAAGAACATGGACGTGTTCCTGGGCAACTGGATGCCGACCATGGAAAACGACATCAAGGCCTACCGCGAGGCCGGCACCGTAGAAACCGTACGCACCAACCTCAAGGGTGCCAAATACACCCTCGCCGTTCCCCAGGCCCTGTACGACAAAGGGCTGCATGATTTCGCCGACATCGCCAAATTCAAGAAAGAACTCGACGGCAAGATCTACGGCATCGAGCCGGGCAACGACGGTAACCGGCTGATCCAGAGTATGATCGACAAGAACGCCTTCGGCCTGAAAGACGCCGGTTTCAAGGTCGTCGAGTCCAGCGAGGCGGGCATGCTGTCGCAAGTCGACCGCGCACAGAAACGCGACACCGCCGTGGTGTTTCTGGGCTGGGCACCGCACCCGATGAACAAGCGTTTCAAGATTCAATACCTGACCGGCGGCGACGACTTCTTCGGCCCCGACTTTGGCGCCGCTACCGTGGCGACCAACACCCGCAAAGGCTACGCCGAAGAATGCAGCAACGTCGGTCAGCTGCTGAAAAACCTCGAGTTCACCGTCGACATGGAAAGTGAACTGATGGGCAACATCCTGGACGACAAAATGAAGCCTGACGCGGCCGCCAAGGCCTGGCTGAAAAAGAATCCCCAGGTGCTCGATACCTGGCTCGCTGGCGTGACCACCATTGACGGTAAACCTGGCCTGGACGCCGTGAAAGCCAAGCTGAATCAGTAATCGCTTACGCCGGGCGGGCTAGCCCGCCCGGGCTGTTTATTTCCTTGCATGCGGACGTTCACTACCATGCTGATTGATCAGAAAATACCTTTAGGCCAGTACATTGCAGGCTTCGTTGAATGGTTGACGCAACACGGCGCCAACACCTTCGACGCAATTGCCGTGTCACTGGAAACGATGATCCACGGCGTGACGTTTGCGCTGACCTGGTTCAACCCGCTGGTCTTGATCGGCCTGATCGCACTACTGGCACACTTCATCCAGCGCAAATGGGGGCTGACCGCCTTCGTCATTGCTTCCTTCCTGCTGATCCTCAACCTGGGATACTGGCAGGAAACCATGGAAACCCTCGCCCAGGTGCTGTTCGCCACCCTGGTCTGCGTGTTGATCGGCGTGCCGTTGGGCATCGTCGCCGCGCATAAGCCGATGTTCTACACCATGATGCGTCCTGTACTCGATCTGATGCAGACCGTACCGACCTTCGTGTACCTCATTCCTACCTTGACCCTCTTCGGTCTGGGTGTGGTCCCGGGCCTGATCTCGACGGTGGTGTTCGCGATTGCCGCGCCCATCCGCCTCACTTACCTGGGTATCCGCGATGTGCCGCAAGAACTGATGGACGCCGGCAAGGCCTTTGGCTGCTCGCGTCGCCAACTGCTCACACGGATCGAATTGCCCCACGCCATGCCGAGCATCGCAGCCGGCATCACCCAGTGCATCATGCTGTCGCTTTCGATGGTAGTGATCGCGGCACTGGTGGGCGCCGACGGACTCGGCAAACCGGTGGTCAACGCAC
>NZ_RCNW01000364.1:0-18443 GCF_004307605.1 Pseudomonas sp. Sample_24 | reverse complement strand
CGCCAACACGGCAAAATACGTCGCCCAACGCATGTTCCACGCTCCTGTGGATATTGTTATGTGCCGCACAAAACATTGTGGGAGCGAGCTTGCTCGCGATGACGGTAGAACATTCAACATTTTCGTCGACTGTCACACCGCTATCGCGAGCAGGCTCGCTCCCACAAGGGATCTGCGTCGTTTGAGAGGCCTGTTTCTGCGGCAGACCTCCTTTAACGACTTACAACTTGATCCAGGTCGCCTTCAGCTCGGTGTATTTGTCGAACGCGTGCAGCGACTTGTCGCGACCGTTACCGGACTGCTTGAAGCCACCGAACGGCGCCGTCATGTCGCCACCGTCATATTGGTTCACCCAAACGCTACCGGCACGCAGGGCGCGGGCGGTCAGGTGAGCCTTGGAGATATCGGCAGTCCACACCGCGGCGGCCAGGCCGTAAGGCGTGTCGTTGGCGATCGCGACGGCTTCTTCGGCGCTGTCGAACGTGATGACCGACAACACTGGCCCGAAAATTTCTTCCTGGGCGATTTTCATCGCGTTGCTGACACCGTCGAAAATCGTCGGCTCAACATACGTGCCACCGGTTTCCTGCAGGATGCGCTTGCCGCCGGCCACCAGCTTGGCGCCATCGGTGTGACCCGATTCGATGTAAGACAGCACGGTGTTCATCTGCTGGGTATCCACCAGCGCACCGACGTTGGTCGCCGGGTCCAGCGGGTTGCCCGGCTTCCAGGTTTTCAGTGCCTCGATCACCAGCGGCAGGAATTTGTCCTTGATCGAACGCTCCACCAGCAGGCGCGAGCCGGCAGTGCAGACTTCGCCCTGGTTGAAGGCGATAGCGCCTGCAGCGGCTTCAGCGGCTTCTTGCAGGTTCGGTGCGTCGGCAAACACGATGTTCGGGCTCTTGCCGCCGGCTTCGAGCCAGACGCGCTTCATGTTTGATTCGCCGGAGTAGATCAGCAGTTGCTTGGCGATCTTGGTCGACCCGGTGAACACCAGGGTGTCCACGTCGTTATGCAGGGCCAAAGCCTTGCCGACGGTATGACCATAGCCTGGCAGTACGTTCAGCACACCTTTCGGGATGCCGGCTTCAACGGCCAGCGCGGCGATGCGGATGGCCGTCAGTGGCGATTTTTCCGATGGCTTGAGGATCACCGAGTTACCGGTGGACAACGCCGGGCCGAGTTTCCAGCACGCCATCATCAACGGGAAGTTCCACGGCACGATGGCACCGACCACACCGACTGGCTCACGGGTCACCAGACCCAGCTGATCGTGCGGAGTCGCGGCGACTTCGTCATAAATCTTGTCGATGGCTTCACCGCTCCAGCTCAGCGCTTGTGCCGCGCCGGGAACATCGATGTACAGCGAATCGCTGATCGGCTTGCCCATGTCCAGGGTTTCAAGCAGGGCCAGCTCTTCGGCGTGCTGCTTGAGCAGGCCGGCGAAACGGATCATGGTGGCTTTGCGCTTGGTCGGTGCCAGGCGCGACCAGACGCCGGAATTGAAGGTGGCGCGAGCGTTTTCCACAGCGCGCTGGGCGTCGGCGGCGTCACAGCTGGCAATCTTGCCCAGCAGACGGCCGTCGACCGGACTGATGCACTCGAAGGTCTCGGCGCTAACGGCGTCGGTGTACTCGCCATTGATATAGGCGCGGCCTTCGATCTTCAGGTCTTTGGCGCGTTGTTCCCAGTCGGCACGGGTCAGGGTGGTCATGCGAGTGTCCTCCTCTTATTGAATACGACACCCGCGTTCTTCGCGGGCGCTGTCAGGAATTCTGCCCGGCCAGCCTGCTTGCGGCCCAAGGCAACCACCACCCTAAACCAGCGGCAGGGGAAGTTTCAATATATTTGACATAACGTCGGCAAACGGCCTTGCGATGTTCAATTTAATAAACATAGACTTTGGCTTTACCAACCACTCGCGCCGCAATCACGGGGGATTACAAAAATGAGCATCCAGGACATCGTCGACTTCAGCCAGGCAACCACCCAGCCCGAACGCTACCGCCCAGACCCGGCCAAAGTCCTCAAGGGCGACCCCGAACAAGCGGTGTACAACCACTACAACAGCCCGTGCGGCCAATTGAATGCGGGTGTGTGGGAAGGCGCTATCGGACAATGGCACGTGAATTTCACCGAGCATGAGTACTGCGAGATCGTTCAAGGGGTTTCGGTTCTGCGCGATAACGATGGCAACAGCAAAACGGTGCGGGCAGGCGATCGCTTCGTGATCCCGGCCGGGTTTCGGGGTACCTGGGAAGTACTGGAAGCCTGTCGCAAGATTTATGTAGCGTTTGAACAGAAAGCGTAGCACCCACTTCAGAACGCCAAATGTCCCCTGTCGCTTGATGGGGGTCATTTTCCGGTCAAGCCGATTTGTCACGATCGAGCCAATGACCTAATTATCTACCGCACGCCGTCGCCACCCCGCAAAGATACTGTCGACGCTCCTCCATGGAGCCTCAAGTTCATCATTCTCAAGGAAGCGAAAACGTGAACAAATATTTTATCTGCGGGCTGCTGGCGAGCCTCACCCTCTCAGCCTTTACACTGGCGCATGCCGATGGCGAGAGGCAAATGTGCGATGCCCGAAGGGTGCAACACCTGGTTGGGGAAATGCTGACGAGCGCCGTATACGAAGAAGCCTTCAAAACGTCGCGAGCAACCAGCATTACTTTCAATTCTTCTGCGGGATTCGAAGATCCCGATAGAAATCGCCTGATCATTTCAATGAATCACGTGGGCACCATTGCCAGAATCACCTGCGGCTGATTCATCGAACCCTGATTCAGGACGAGACAATCGAAACAAAAAAGGCCCGTATCTCGCGATACGGGCCTTTTTCGTAAGGAAGTAAAATCAATTACTTGATTTTGCCTTCCTTGTAGATCACGTGCTTGCGAACAACCGGATCAAATTTCTTGATCTCGATTTTGTCCGGAGTAGTGCGCTTGTTCTTGTCGGTAGTGTAGAAGTGACCAGTACCGGCGCTCGAAATCAAACGAATCAATTCACGCATGATTAGCTCCCTTAGATCTTGCCAGCGGCGCGGATTTCGGCCAGCACGACAGTGATGCCGCGCTTGTCGATGATACGCATGCCTTTGGCAGATACGCGCAGACGCACGAAACGTTTCTCTTCTTCAACCCAGAAGCGGTGATGCTGCAGGTTCGGCAGGAAACGACGACGGGTTTTGTTGTTTGCGTGGGAAATGTTATTCCCAGTCACCGGACCCTTACCGGTAACTTGACATACTCTCGACATGCCTCAGCCCTCTAAAACCACATGCCCAACCCGGCATGGGTTGGCCGCTTAATCTCTCAGTCATTTGGCGCCAGGCGCCGCGTTTCTTTAGAGGTCTTACCGGCTACACCTACAGTGAAGGAACCGGGCCCCTAGAAAAGAGCGCTGCTTTATACCAGAAAGACTCAAGAGCAACAACATTCGGTGTGCCTTGAGTAGATAAAAAACCCGATTTTCCGGCGCCAGGCGCTTTGGATAAAGGCTGTCGTCGATTCCGACCGCTCGTCGCAGAGAAATGCTTTCCAGGTCAAATCCGAGGTTTTCTCAATCAAGGCTCACCCAAACAAGTGGCCTATAGTCCCCTCAAAATGAAAAAGGGGATAGTCATTTGCAAAAGAGCCCACTAGGGTAAGCCTTTTCCAGACTGCACTTGCAGATGGGCCTTCGATCTGTAAAGGAATCCGACCATGCGCCTCGCTGCCCTACCGCTGTTGCTTGCCCCTCTGATGCTGAGCCCACTGGCCCAGGCTGCCGCCTTGAGCGTCTGCACCGAGGCCAGCCCCGAAGGGTTCGACGTGGTGCAATACAACTCGTTGACCACCACCAATGCCTCGGCTGACGTGCTGATGAACCGCCTGGTGGATTTCGACACCGCCAGCGGCAAAGTGGTCGCCAGCCTCGCCGATAGCTGGGAGGTCAGCCCCGATGGCCTGGTCTACATCTTCAAGTTGCGCCCGAAGGTGAAATTTCACCGCACCGAGTATTTCAGTCCGAGCCGCGAACTGACCGCCGAAGACGTGAAATTCAGCTTCGACCGTATGCTCGACCCGGCCAACCCGTGGCACAAAGTCGCCCAGAGCGGCTTTCCGCATGCGCAATCAATGCAACTACCAGCGCTGATCAAGAAAATCGACGCCCTCGACCCGCTGACCGTGCGCTTCACCCTCGATCACCCGGACTCGACGTTCCTGCCGACGCTGAGCATGGGTTTTGCCTCGATCTATTCCGCCGAATATGCCGACAAACTGCTCAAGGCCGGAACCCCGGAAAAGCTCAACAATCAGCCAATCGGTACCGGCCCGTTCGTATTCAGCCGCTTCCAGAAAGACGCCTCGATCCGCTACAAGGCCAACCCTGACTATTTCGCGGGCAAGCCTGCGGTCGACCCGTTGATCTTCGCCATCACCCCTGACGCCAACGTGCGATTGCAGAAACTGCGCCGCAACGAGTGCCAGATTGCCCTGTCGCCCAAACCACTGGACGTACAAGCCGCGCTGAAAGAACCGACCTTGAAAGTCGAAAAGACTGACGCCTTCATGACCGCGTTCGTCGCCCTGAACAGTCAGCATCCGCCGCTGGACAAGCCAGAAGTTCGTCAGGCGATCAACCTTGCCTTCGACAAGGCCAACTACGTCAAGGCCGTGTTCGAAGACACCGCCGAACCCGCCAGCGGGCCGTACCCGCCCAACACCTGGAGCTACGCCAGGGGCTTGCCGGGTTACCCCCACGATGTCGAGAAAGCCAAGGCATTGATGGTCAAGGCCGGGCTCAAGGACGGTTTTCAGACGACGATCTGGACACGCCCCTCTGGCAGCCTGTTAAACCCTAATCCGAGTCTCGGCGCCCAATTGCTGCAATCCGATCTTGCGGAAATCGGCATCCAGGCGGAAATCCGGGTGATCGAATGGGGCGAGCTGATCCGCCGCGCCAAGGCCGGCGAGCACGACATCCTGTTCATGGGCTGGGCCGGCGATAACGGCGACCCGGACAACTTCCTCACGCCGCAGTTTTCCTGCGCCGCGGTCAAGTCCGGCACCAACTTCGCTCGCTACTGCAATGCCGATCTGGACAAGCTGATCAGCGCCGGCAAGACCACCGGCGAGCAAGGCGTGCGCAGCAAGCTTTACGAACAGGCGCAGACGCAGATTCAGCAACAGGCGCTGTGGCTGCCGCTGGCTCATCCGACGGCATTCGCCTTGACGCGCAAGGATGTCGAGGGGTATTCGGTGAGCCCGTTCGGCCGTCAGGACTACTCGAAGGTCAACCTCAAGTAAAAACCGTGGCAGTGGCTTTTGTGGCGAGGGAGTTTTTGTGGGAGGGAGCTTTGTGGCGAGGGAGCTTGCTCCCGCTGGGCTGCGTAGCGGCCCCAAATATCTTGTGAACGCTGCGCATCCAGGCGGGAGCAAGCTCCCTCGCCACAAAAGCTCGCTCTCGACGCCCCGCTACATCCACCCGTACTCGGCCATGGACAGCGGATCACCGTCACCGATGATGAAATGGTCGAGCACCCGCACATCGATCAGCTCAAGCGCCGTTTGCAGGCGCTTGGTCAGCACCCGGTCGGCTTGGCTGGGGTCGGAGTTGCCCGACGGGTGGTTGTGGCAGAGGATCAACGCCGCGGCGTTATTGGCCAAAGCGCGCTTGACCACCTCTCGCGGATGAACACTGGTGTTGTCGATGGAACCGCGAAACAGCGTCTCGAACGTCAAAACCTGATGCCTGGAATCGAGAAACAGACAACCAAACACCTCATGTGGCTCATGACGCAACATCGATTTCAGGTACTCACGAACCGCATGCGGATTTTCCAGTGCCGACTTTTGGCGCGCACGCTCGGCCAAATGACGCCTGCTCATTTCTTGAGCAGCCTGCAACTGTGCAAACTTCGCCGGCCCGAGCCCCAACTGCTTGCTGAACGTTTCCTGATCGGCCTCCAGCAACGAACGCAGGCTGCCAAACTCGTTCAACAAATGCCGCGCCAGGTCCACGGCGCTTTTACCCACTACGCCCGTGCGTAAGAAAATTGCCAGCAATTCGGCGTCCGACAGGCTTCCTGAACCTTGTTCAAGCAACCTCTCCCGCGGCCGTTCAGCCGCCGGCCAATCACGAATACTCATAACACCTCCCTGTCTGTGGGCGCCGCTGTTCCGTAGCGGACGCTGTGATATCGTAGCCCATCTTTTTTGCGAGCGATTTCACTCCTGGGGAGGGGGTATCGCCACGCAGTCATCAACGAATTGAAAGGCAGGCCTATGCAGCGGCTGTATCGGAAACGCATTGTTCTGGGCGTCGGCGGCGGCATCGCTGCCTACAAGAGCGCCGACCTGGTTCGCCGGTTGATGGACCAGGGTGCCGAAGTCCGCGTGGTCATGACCCGTGGCGGCGCCGAGTTCATAACCCCGCTGACCATGCAGGCCCTGTCCGGGCATCCTGTGCACCTCGACCTGCTGGACCCGGCAGCCGAAGCGGCCATGGGCCACATCGAACTGGCCAAATGGGCCGACTTGGTACTGATCGCGCCTGCCACAGCGGATTTGCTCGCCCGTCTGGCCCAAGGCATCGCCGATGACCTGCTGACCACGCTGGTGCTGGCCACCGACGCCGTTGTCGCCGTTGCGCCGGCGATGAACCAGGCCATGTGGCGCGACCCTGCCACCCAGGCCAACCTGCAGACCCTCGAAAGCCGTGACATCAAGGTGTTCGGCCCGGCCTCCGGTAGCCAGGCCTGCGGCGACGTGGGCCTTGGGCGCATGCTCGAAGCCACCGACCTCGCGCTGCTCGCCGCCGACTGCTTCCAGCGTCAGGCGCTGACCGGCAAGCACGTGGTAATTACCGCGGGGCCGACCCAGGAAAACATTGACCCGGTGCGCTACATCACTAACCACAGCTCCGGCAAAATGGGCTTCGCCCTGGCCGAAGCCGCGGTAGAAGCCGGTGCCCGAGTCACGCTGATCAGTGGCCCGGTGCACTTGCCGACACCGGATCGCGTCAGCCGCATCGATGTGGTGAGTGCCCGCGACATGCTCGCTGCGTGCGAAGCCGCGATTCCTTGTGACGTATTCATCGCCTCGGCTGCGGTCGCGGATTACCGCCCGGAAGTCGTCGCCCCACAAAAACTCAAGAAAGACCCTACGAGCGGCGACGGTTTTGTCCTGCAAATGGTGCGCAACCCAGACATCCTGGCCAGCATCGCCACCCGCCCCGACCGTCCGTTCAGTGTCGGTTTCGCCGCTGAAACCGAACACCTGCTCGATTACGCTGCCCGCAAGCTGAAAGACAAGAACCTCGATTTGATCGTCGCCAACGACGTCGCCAACCCGAGCATTGGGTTCAACAGCGAAGAAAACGCCTGCAGCGTGATCGACCGTGAGCTTCACGCCACACTTTTCGCCCAGACCAGCAAGAGCAAGATTGCTCGCCAGCTGATCACTTTTATCGCCGAACGTCTGAACCAGGTTTAATTTACATGCACGCTTTGCAAGCCAAGATCCTCGACCCCCGCATCGGCACCGAATTCCCGCTGCCACAGTACGCCACGCCAGGCTCCGCCGGCCTCGACCTGCGCGCCATGCTGGAGCAGGACACCGTCATCAAACCAGGTGAAACCGTGCTGATCCCTACCGGTCTGTCGGTCTATATCGGTGACCCGAACCTGGCGGCGCTGATCCTGCCGCGTTCGGGCATGGGCCATAAGCACGGCATCGTGCTGGGCAATCTGGTCGGCCTGATCGACTCCGATTACCAGGGACCGCTGATGGTATCCTGCTGGAACCGCGGCCAGACCGAATTCACCATGCCGGTTGGCGAGCGCCTGGCGCAATTGGTGCTGGTACCCGTTGTGCAGGCTCACTTCGAGATGGTTGAAGAATTCGTTGAAACCGAGCGCGGCACGGGTGGTTTCGGCCATAGCGGCACCAAGTAACCGGATAAAGACATTGTGGCGAGGGAGTTTGCTCCCGCTGGGCTGCGTAGCGGCCAAAAAGATTTCATGGGCGCTGCGCACCCAAGCGGGAGCAAGCTCCCTCGCCACAAAAATCTCGACATACTGCGGCGGTTTTAACACCGTAAATCAAGGTTTTGCCGGCCGAAAGCCACGCCCGTCGAGGCGTCATGGCCCTTTCACACCACGAACTCTCTGTGGAAATCGCCGTCATACCCTTCAGTTTGAGCCGGCCGCCCTGTGATTCGGCGGCCTGTCCAGTCACTTTCGAGATGGAGCATTTCCACAGATGAACACCCCGGCCAATATTGCACCCAAGTTCCCTGACAGCATCTTCCGCGCCTATGACATCCGTGGCACTGTCCCGGAGTTCCTGAACGCCGAGACCGCCTACTGGATTGGCCGCGCTGTCGGCTCCCAAAGCCTGGCGCAGGGCGAGCCCAATGTATCCGTTGGCCGTGATGGTCGCCTGTCAGGCCCGGAACTGGTGGAAAGATTGATTCAAGGCATCGCCGACAGCGGCTGCCACGTCAGCGATGTCGGCCTGGTGCCAACCCCTGCGTTGTACTACGCCGCCAACGTGCTGGCCGGCAAATCCGGCGTGATGCTGACCGGCAGCCACAACCCGTCGAACTACAACGGTTTCAAAATCGTCATTGCCGGCGACACCCTGGCCAACGAACAGATCCAGGCCCTGCATGAGCGCCTCAAGACCAATAACCTGAGCAGCGGGCAAGGCAGCATCAGCAAAGTCGAAATTCTCGATCGCTACAGCACCGAAATTGTCCAGGACATCAAACTGGCTCGACGCCTGAAAGTGGTGGTCGATTGCGGCAACGGCGCGGCAGGCGTGATTGCCCCGCAACTGATCGAAGCGCTGAACTGCGAAGTCATCCCGCTGTTCTGCGAAGTCGACGGCAACTTCCCGAACCACCACCCGGATCCGGGCAAGCCTGAAAACCTTGAAGACCTGATCGCCAAGGTCAAGCAAACCAATGCTGACATCGGCCTGGCCTTCGATGGCGATGGCGACCGTGTCGGCGTGGTAACCAACACCGGCAGCATCGTCTACCCGGACCGCCTGCTGATGCTGTTCGCCCGCGACGTCGTAGCGCGCAACCCGGGCGCTGAAATCATCTTCGACGTCAAATGCACCCGCCGCCTGATCCCGCTGATCAAGGAATATGGCGGTCGTTCGCTAATGTGGAAGACTGGTCACTCGTTGATCAAAAAGAAAATGAAACAATCCGGTGCCCTGTTGGCCGGCGAAATGAGCGGGCACATCTTCTTCAAGGAGCGCTGGTTCGGTTTCGACGACGGCATTTACAGCGCTGCGCGCTTGCTGGAAATCCTCAGCAAGGAAAAATCCTCGGCCGAAGAGCTGTTCGCGACGTTCCCGAACGATATTTCTACGCCTGAAATCAATATCCATGTGACCGAAGAGAGCAAATTCAGCATCATTGATGCATTGCACGACGCGCAATGGGGCGAAGGCGCTGACCTGACCACCATCGACGGCGTGCGAGTCGACTATGCCAAAGGCTGGGGCCTGGTTCGCGCCTCCAACACCACACCGGTGCTGGTACTGCGTTTCGAGGCCGATGACGAGGCAGAACTTTCGCGCATCAAGGACGTTTTCAAAGTCCAGTTGAAGCGCGTTGCACCTGATCTCCAACTACCGTTCTGATTCACCCGGAGCCCTGAATGACCCTCGAACGCGAAGCCGCCGCCAACACCGCCAAGGTCCTGTCCGAAGCGCTGCCTTACATTCGCCGCTATGTCGGCAAGACGCTGGTGATCAAATACGGCGGCAACGCGATGGAAAGCGAGGAGCTGAAAACCGGCTTCGCCCGCGACATCGTGCTGATGAAAGCCGTGGGGATCAACCCGGTGGTCGTTCACGGCGGTGGCCCGCAAATCGGTGACCTGCTCAAGCGTCTGTCGATCGAAAGCCATTTCGTCGACGGCATGCGCGTCACCGACGCCGCGACCATGGACGTGGTGGAAATGGTCCTGGGCGGCCAGGTCAACAAGGA
Source organism: Pseudomonas sp. Sample_24 (assembly GCF_004307605.1). Classification (NCBI taxonomy): domain Bacteria; kingdom Pseudomonadati; phylum Pseudomonadota; class Gammaproteobacteria; order Pseudomonadales; family Pseudomonadaceae; genus Pseudomonas; species Pseudomonas sp. Sample_24. Next base: position 8,444 of record NZ_RCNW01000364.1, on the reverse strand, counting down.
CATCGTCAATCTGATCAACAGACATGGCGGCAGCGCCATCGGCCTGACCGGTAAAGACGCCGAGCTGATTCGTGCGAAGAAGCTCACCGTCACCCGCCAGACCCCGGAAATGACCACGCCGGAAATCATCGACATCGGCCATGTGGGCGAAGTCGTCGGCATCAATACCGACCTGCTCAACCTGCTGGTCAAGGGCGATTTCATCCCGGTGATCGCGCCAATCGGCGTCGGCGCCAACGGTGAGTCGTACAACATCAACGCAGACCTGGTGGCCGGTAAAGTCGCCGAAGCGCTGAAAGCCGAGAAGTTGATGCTGCTGACCAACATCGCCGGCCTGATGGACAAGTCGGGGACGGTCCTGACCGGCCTGACCACCCAACAGGTCGACGATCTGATCGCCGATGGCACCATCTACGGCGGCATGCTGCCGAAGATCCGTTGCGCACTGGAAGCCGTCCAGGGCGGCGTGGGCAGCTCGCTGATCATCGATGGGCGCGTACCGAACGCGATTCTGCTGGAAATCTTCACCGATACCGGCGTGGGCACCTTGATCAGCAATCGCAAGCGTCCCTGATCAATAAAGACGAAAAAGATCGCAGCCTGCGGCAGCTCCAACTGGATTGTTTCGGATGTACGAAACTTCCGTAGGAGTTGAACAAGTCTGCGATCTTTTTTATGCCTACAGGAATTGCCCGACGCAAATAAGCGAAACGTCCGACATCCCAAAAGAAACAATCTGCATACGATCTTCCCTGAATCCACAGGAGATCTTCCCCATGCAAAAAGACTACGTTCCCTACGGCAGCGACGTTTCAGCAGGCACCTACGCATGCGCAGATTGCGGGCGCGAATACAGCAATCAATCAAAGACTTCTCTTCCACCGTGCCCGGACTTCCAACCAGGGACCCACGTACTCAATGGCTGGAACATCCTGACCGGCCAAGGTGATGCCGTGGCAGATCCGTACCCAAACGAGCCTGCCAAGTAATCACGGAGGTCTGAACCATGCAGATCTCGTTCACGATCGATGCCCAGGCTTTCAACCTCGAGCAGAAGGAGCCGGTGAAAAAGACCTTGAGGATTTCCGACGGCGAAATCGCCCATGCCCTGGAACGAATAGCCAAGGCGAGCCTGACCGAATACCTGAAGATGCTGGTCGAAGGCGGCATGCCCAGCAGGGCCGATGAGGCCAAGCAGGATCGATTGCTCTACCTGATTCAAAGTTACTTCGGGCAAACGTTGCCCACTGAATCGCAGATATCGACGATTTTCCAACTGACGCAGAGCCAGAGTAAAACCCTGTTGAAAAACACGGTTTCACGGTTTCGCAATCAACTGGACGAGATTTTCCAGCACAGCATGCGATCAGTGATCGAAACGGCCGAGCATGCGCAGACGGTTTATCTGGTGGTGATCAGTTCAGACGTGATTCGCGATGAGCTGAACATGCTGATCACACAAAACGAGCCGACCTTCAAACCCATCACCAAACGCAAGGGCAGTGCCGGGCAGTTCGAAATCAGCGAAGACTCCCACGCTTTGTTGTGCCAAACCCTGAGGCTCAATGCCGTTCAGTGACATTGTCGCGGTCAGCGGCTTGCTGCTGACCCTGACCACATTCATGTTCAACCTGGCTTGGCCACGGTTGCATGAGGCGCTGGAACTGGATGACAAAGAGTCAGGCCCGTTGGCCAGAAAACGCAGCCGGGGGAAAGTGCTGGGGGTTTTGTTTAGCCGCGCCGTACCGCTGACGTGCGCCTTCATGGCGCTGTTTTACGTCAACTTGCCAGCCGCCGTGAGGATCATGAGAAGCAGCACGCTGGATCTATGGGATTTCAACGTGGACCGAACGCTTTACGTGTTAGTCGTCGTGGCACTGCTGGTGTTTGCGCTGTTCAACCTGGGGTTGGCATTAAAACTGGTCGGAAAATGGCGAAAACTGTGCTGACGACTCAAAACAAAAGACCCCCACTCAGCCTGGCTGAGCGGGGTCTTTTTCTGCCTGCAATCCCTGCGACAATCCACCTTTTGTGGCGAGGGAGCTTGCTCCCGCTTGAGTGCGCAGCACTCACAAACTTTTTGGGTCTGCTACGCAGCCCAGCGGGAGCAAGCTCCCTCGCCACACAGGCTCGCTCCCACAGGGGGATTGTGGTCAGACGCCGAACTGCGCGCGGTAGGCTTCAACCGCCGGCAAATGCTGCTTGAGCTGCGGATCATCGGCCAGGAACTCCAGCACCTGGTTCAACGAAACAATGCTGATCACCGGGATACCGAAATCACGCTCGACTTCCTGGATCGCCGACAACTCACCATTGCCACGTTCTTGACGGTTCAGGGCAATCAGCACGCCAGCTGCCTTGGCGCCGTCCTGGGAAGCGATGATCTGCATCACTTCGCGGATAGCGGTGCCGGCGGTGATCACGTCGTCGATGATCAGCACATCGCCGGTCAAAGGCGCGCCGACCAGGCTGCCGCCCTCGCCGTGGGCCTTGGCTTCCTTGCGGTTGAAACACCATGGCAGGTCACGGTTGTGATGCTCGGCCAATGCCACGGCAGTGGTCGCCGCCAAAGGGATGCCTTTGTAGGCAGGACCGAACAGAACATCGAACGCAATACCGCTTTCGGCGATGGCAGCGGCGTAGAAACGACCCAGCTGCGCCAGGGCCGAACCTGAATTGAACAGGCCCGCATTGAAGAAGTAAGGACTGGTACGCCCGGACTTCAGGGTGAACTCACCGAAGCGCAAAACGCCGCGATCGATGGCAAAACGAATGAAATCGCGCTGATACGCTTGCATGAAAAAAACCCCAAATACCACGGATTTAGCTAATTAGCTTGACGCCGTGTATCATACACGCACGCGATTTTTGGGGCCATTTATGCGGATCATCAGTGTGAACGTCAATGGTATTCAGGCTGCAGTCGAGCGAGGTTTGCTCAGTTGGCTGCAAGCACAGAATGCCGACGTCATCTGCCTGCAGGACACCCGTGCCTCCGCCTTTGAACTGGACGATCCAGCCTTCCAACTGGATGGATACTTCCTTTATGCCTGCGACGCCGAAGTCCCCGCCCAAGGTGGCGTGGCTTTGTACTCGCGGTTGCAACCGAAGGCTGTCATCAGCGGTCTCGGTTTCGAGACGGCCGACCGCTACGGGCGCTACCTGCAAGCCGATTTCGACAAAGTCAGTATTGCAACCTTGTTGCTGCCATCGGGCATGAACGGCGATGAAGACTTGAACCAGAAGTTCAAGCTTATGGATGACTTCGCCAAGTACCTGGACAAGCAACGGCGCAAACGCCGCGAGTACATTTATTGTGGCTCGCTGTATGTGGCGCAACAGAAGCTGGACATCAAGAACTGGCGCGACAGCCAGCAATCTCCGGGCTTCCTGGCGCCTGAACGGGCCTGGATGGACGAGATTGTCGGCAATATGGGGTATGTCGATGCCCTGCGCGAAGTCAGCCGTGAAGGTGACCAGTACAGCTGGTGGCCAGACAACGAACAGGCCGAAATGCTCAACCTCGGCTGGCGCTTCGATTACCAGCTGCTGACCCCGGGTCTGCGCCGCTTCGTACGCAGCGCACGCTTGCCGCGCCAGCCACGGTTCTCGCAGCATGCGCCGCTGATCGTGGACTACGATTGGACGCTGACGATCTAAACACTTGTCGCTGACAATGAAGTTCGACGTTGTTCGAAGATGAAAAATGCCCGTATCGCAGGATACGGGCATTTTTTATGGCGGTGCTCAGTGACCGGTACTTCAAGCAGCGCCGAAAAACGGCAGCGCCAGATACAACTTGATCACGATGACATTGATAATGTCGATAAAGAAAGCCCCCACCATCGGCACAACCAGAAACGCAATTTGCGAAGGTCCATAGCGCTGTGTCACGGCCTGCATGTTGGCGATGGCAGTTGGTGTTGCACCCAGTCCAAAGCCGCAATGTCCTGCCGCCAGCACGGCCGCGTCGTAGTTACTGCCCATGATTCTGAATGTTACGAATATCGCAAAGAGCGCCATGACCATCGTTTGCGCGGCCAGAATTATAAAGAACGGCAAGGCCAGTGCCGCCAGATCCCACAATTTGAGTGACATCAGCGCGATCGCCAGGAACAGCGACAAACTGACATTCCCCAACACAGAGACTTCGCGCTCGAACACCTGGTACAAGCCCAACGCTGAAAGCCCGTTTCGTAAAAGTACACCCACAAACAATACGCAGACGAACGTCGGCAACTCAAATGCGGTTTCGCGGAGCATGCCATTGAGGAGATTGCCCGCGAGTAAGCTGACCGCGATCAGTGCGAGTGTTTCAATGAAGGAAAACGGGGTGATTGAGCGTTCTTTGTTCGGTTGCTCGAAGCCTTTTGGCATCCGCGGCTTGTCTTGCTCGCGGCAGCCGGGCACCTGAGTCCGTTTGATGAGCAGGCGAGCGACCGGCCCACCAATCAAACCGCCCAGCACCAAGCCAAACGTCGCGGAGGCCATCGCAAGTTCAGAGGCGGAAGCCAGACCGTACTTCTCACTGAACGTCGCCCCCCATGCAGCCCCGGTACCGTGACCACCCGCCAGCGTCACCGAGCCTGTCAGCAGCCCCATCAGGGGATCGAGCCCCAAAGCCGTTGCCAATCCAATGCCCATGGCGTTCTGCACCACCAGCAAGCCGGTGACCGCCAATACAAACATTCCCACTATGCGTCCGCCTTTTTTCAGGCTGGCGAAGTCTGCACTCAACCCGATCGTGGCGAAAAACGCCAACATCAATGGCGTTTGTAGCGAGGTATCAAATCGGACTTCCATATCGAGCGATCGTAATACCAAAAGAACCAAGGCTACCAATAAGCCGCCTGCTACAGGCTCAGGAATATTGTAAGCGCGCAAAAAGCCGACACGTGTGACGAGCCCGCGCCCCAGCAAAAGAACCAAGGAAGCGGCGACAAGTGTTCCATAAAAATCGAGTTGAACCATTGGGATAATCTTGGGTTTTCATTCAGAGGCGAACTGTTTACCTGGACACGCCTATTGAACAGGTTGATTGTTTTCAACACTGATTGCTTTTACTTTCAGGATCCGTCAATGGCCTGAATATATCGAAATATTTCTTAGAGGTATTTCGTGCGACAACTTTAACAATCGTAAAGTCTTACTGCCAAGGATGCGGGAAGAGCTGATGTCTTGCAGTTGTGACCAAACATGTAAAGAAGTAAGCGCAGATTACAAAAACAAGTAACTTGATAATAAAAACGCAAATGCCCCGACAAGTCGGGGCATTTCGCTAACAGCATCTACAGGCTTACTTGATCAACCGCCACGTAAACGGATACCGATACGGAAACCCTTCGTTAGCCTTGACCCCGGCGATAATCGTCAGTACCAACGCACCTATCGCCACCAGACCGAACAGGAAGAACCCGACAATCACCACCATCAGCAGGAAACAAATGGCAGAAGCAATGGCGACGGTGATCTGAAAGTTCAGCGCCTCCTTGCCTTGCGCATCGACGAACGGGTCCATCTCACGCTTCATCTGCCAGAGAATCAACGGGCCGATCAGGGTACCGAACGGAATCCAGATCCCCAACAAGGCAGACAAGTGACAAAACATTGCCCACTGCCGAACTTCTTTGCTCGGGGTGGGAAGCAGCTGTTGTTCTTCACTCATGGCGTCCTCCTTGTGTACTTCGGTCCGATCAGTCTGCCAGCGCAGCCTTTTGCAGATCGAAAATCTCGTTCATGCCTTTCTTTGCCAGTTCCAGCATGGCATTCAATTCTTCCGGCTGGAACGGTGCGCCTTCGGCAGTGCCCTGAACTTCGATGAACCCGCCAGTGCTGGTCATCACCACGTTCAGGTCGGTCTCTGCCGCCGAATCTTCCAGGTAATCAAGGTCGAGCACTGGCTCGCCCTGGTACATGCCGACCGACACCGCACCGATCATTTGCTTGAGCGGGTCGCCGCCTTTGAGGCCGCCGCGCTTCTTGATCACTTTCAAGGCATCGACCAGGGCGACCATGGCGCCGGTGATGGACGCGGTGCGAGTACCGCCATCGGCCTGGATCACATCGCAGTCAACGTAAAGGGTGACGTCGCCCAGCTTGGACATGTCCAGCGCAGCACGCAGGGAACGCCCGATCAAGCGCTGGATTTCCAGGGTACGGCCGCCTTGCTTGCCGCGGCTCGCCTCACGCTGGTTACGCTCGCCGGTGGCGCGTGGCAGCATGCCGTACTCGGCGGTCAGCCAACCCTGGCCCTGGCCCTTGAGGAAGCGAGGCACGCCGTTTTCGACGCTGACGGTGCAGATGACCTTGGTATCACCGAACTCGACCAGTACAGATCCCTCGGCATGTTTGGTGTAGTTGCGGGTAATGCGGATCGAGCGGAGCTGATCGGCAGCGCGACCACTTGGACGTTTCATAAGGGATACCTGTACGGGGACGGAAAACTGCGAAGCATTATAGAGCCGCCAGCCACGCCTGGGCACTTCTAAAAAATTACTCGGACGAGCGAAGGCTCTGAACAGCCCGTGCCCGACGACCTGCAGCCGATTGTCACTCCGTGTGTTTGGGCGCATTGGCGCCACTGCGCTACAATCCTGCGCCTTTGCTGCCAGTCGGCTTTAATTCATTGATATCGGATTGCCTGAACATCAGTTCCGCGCCGATCTGCACTGCGAGGTACCTCCATGGTGCACAGCATGACCGCCTTCGCCCGCGTCGAAAGCGCCGGCGTCCAAGGCACCCTGAGCTGGGAACTGCGCTCGGTCAACAGCCGCTACCTGGAACCCCACCTGCGCCTGCCGGAGTCCTTTCGCGACCTCGAAGGTGCCGTCCGTGAAGCCCTGCGCCAAGGTGTATCCCGGGGCAAGCTCGAATGCACCCTGCGCTTCACCGAAGAAAACACCGGCAAACCGCTGCAAGTCGACCAGGCACGCGCCGCACAACTGGTCGCCGCCGCCGAGACCGTTGCCAGCCTGATCAAGAACCCGGCAGCACTGAACCCGCTGGAAGTCCTGGCCTGGCCCGGCGTACTTGTAGGTGACGCCACCGACCCGCAAGCCTTGAATGCCCAGGCACTGGCGCTGTTCAACCAGGGCCTGAAAGAGCTCAAGGCCGGACGCGAGCGAGAGGGCGCGGAGCTGGCACGGCTGATCAATGAGCGCCTGACGTCCATTGAAGAAGACGTGGTGACCCTGCGTGAACTGGTTCCGCAAATGCTCGCCACCCAGCGCCAGAAAGTGCTTGATCGTTTCGCCGACATGAAGGCCGAGATGGACCCACAGCGTCTGGAGCAGGAAATGGTCATGCTCGCGCAGAAAAGCGACGTCGCCGAAGAACTGGATCGCCTGAGCACTCACATCATCGAAGTTCGTCGTGTACTCAAGTCTGGCGGCGCCGCCGGTCGGCGCCTGGACTTCCTGATGCAGGAGCTCAACCGCGAAGCCAACACCCTGGGCTCCAAAGCCTTCGACCCGCGCAGCACCCAAGCGGCGGTCAACCTGAAAGTGTTGATCGAGCAGATGCGTGAACAAGTGCAGAATATTGAGTAAGGCAACCCCGACATGACCCACAGCACCGGCACCCTCTACATCATTTCCGCCCCATCGGGCGCGGGCAAAAGCAGCCTGGTCAAGGCCCTGACCGACGCCGATCCGGAAATTCGCGTTTCGGTCTCGCACACCACCCGCGCCATGCGCCCCGGTGAAGTGAACGGCGTGAACTATCACTTCGTCGAGCGCAGCGAGTTCGTGAAGATGATCGAACACGGGGATTTCCTCGAGCGCGCCGAAGTATTCGGCAATCTCTACGGGACCTCGCAGAGCCACTTGCAGCAGACCCTGGACGAAGGGCACGACCTGATTCTGGAAATCGACTGGCAAGGCGCCGAGCAAGTGCGCAAGCTGATGCCTCAGGCCCGTTCGATTTTCATCTTGCCGCCGTCACTTGAAGCCCTGCATCAGCGCCTGACCAATCGTGGCCAGGACAGCGACGAAATCATCGATGGCCGGATGCGCGAAGCCGTCAGCGAGATGAGCCACTATGTCGACTATGACTACCTGATCATCAACGACGATTTCGCCCACGCACTGCACGATCTGAAGGCGATTTTTCGCGCCAATCAGCTGATTCAGAAGCGTCAGCAACAGCGCCACGGCAAATTGCTGGCTGAATTGCTCGGTTAAAGAGCACTTCCCAAAACCGCTGCAAGGGCTTTACATTGGCACTTGCAGCGCGTTGAAGGGCTTGATCAAAAAATCAGCGCTTCCCTAATCGCTGGTGATTTTTTAAACTGTTGAGTCCGCTCGCCCATCCGGGCAGCGCGCATATTGCATTTGCTACGAGGAAGACCATGGCCCGCGTAACCGTTGAAGACTGCCTAGAACACGTGGATAACCGCTTTGAGCTGGTCATGCTCTCTACCAAGCGTGCCCGTCAACTGGCCACCG
>NZ_RCNW01000419.1:0-2356 GCF_004307605.1 Pseudomonas sp. Sample_24 | reverse complement strand
CTCGACACGCTGATCCACGAGGACGGCACGGCGCAGATGGAAATCAACTTCCGTCACGGCGATGCCTTGTCCCTGGCCGACCAGATTCTGGTGTTCAAGCGCACCATGCGCGAAGCCGCGCTCAAGCACGACGTGGCCGCCACCTTCATGGCCAAGCCAATGACCGGTGAGCCGGGCAGTGCCATGCACTTGCACCAGAGCATCATCGACATCGAGACCGGCAAAAACATCTTCTCCAATGAAGACGGGACCATGAGTTCGTTGTTCCTGCACCACATCGGTGGCTTGCAGAAACTCATTCCCGAGCTGTTGCCGCTGTTTGCACCCAACGTCAACTCGTTCCGCCGATTCCTGCCCGACACGTCGGCGCCGGTCAACGTCGAGTGGGGCGAAGAGAACCGCACCGTAGGCCTGCGCGTTCCGGACGCCGGGCCGCAAAACCGCCGGGTTGAAAACCGCCTGCCGGGCGCCGATGCCAACCCGTACCTGGCGATTGCCGCCAGCCTTCTGTGCGGTTACATCGGCATGGTCGAAGGCATGAACCCGAGCGCACCGGTAGTCGGCCGTGGTTATGAGCGCCGTAACCTGCGTTTGCCGCTGACCATCGAAGACGCACTGGAACGCATGGAAAACAGCAAAACCATCGAGAAGTACCTGGGCACCAACTTCATCACTGGCTACGTAGCGGTCAAGCGGGCCGAGCATGAAAACTTCAAGCGCGTGATCAGTTCGTGGGAACGGGAGTTCCTGCTCTTTGCCGTCTGACACGCCGGGCGCCGCCGTTGTCCCGCGGCGCGCCTTCACCTGGATTTTTAGGAGATTCACATGACCAGCAACAACCCGCAAACCCGCCAATGGCAAACCCTGAGCAATGATCACCACCTGGCCCCGTTCAGCGATTTCAAGCAGCTGAAAGAGAAAGGCCCGCGGATCATCACCAACGCCAAGGGCGTGTACCTGTGGGACAGCGAGGGCAACCAGATTCTCGACGGCATGGCCGGTCTGTGGTGTGTGGCAATCGGTTACGATCGTGAAGAACTGGCAGACGCCGCCAGCAAACAGATGCGCGAACTGCCTTACTACAACCTGTTTTTCCAGACCGCGCACCCGCCAGTACTCGAACTGGCCAAGGCCATCGCCGACATCGCGCCGCAAGGCATGAACCACGTGTTCTTCACCGGTTCCGGCTCCGAAGGCAACGACACCATGCTGCGCATGGTCCGCCACTACTGGGCAATCAAGGGCCAGCCGAACAAGAAAGTCATCATCAGCCGCAAGAACGGCTATCACGGTTCCACCGTGGCCGGCGCCAGCCTGGGCGGCATGACCTACATGCACGAACAGGGCGACTTGCCGATCCCGGGCATCGTCCATATCGCGCAGCCTTACTGGTTCACTGAGGGCGGTGACATGACGCCTGAAGAGTTCGGGATCTGGGCTGCCAATCAGCTGGAAGAGAAGATTCTGGAAGTCGGCGTCGACAACGTTGGTGCCTTTATTGCCGAACCGATCCAGGGCGCTGGCGGCGTGATCATTCCGCCTGACAGCTACTGGCCGCGCATCAAGGAAATCCTCGCCAAATACGACATCCTGTTCGTGGCCGACGAGGTGATTTGTGGTTTCGGACGCACCGGCGAGTGGTTCGGCAGCGATTTCTACGACCTCAAGCCCGACATGATGACCATCGCCAAGGGCCTGACTTCCGGCTACATCCCGATGGGTGGGCTGATCGTGCGTGACGAAGTGGTGGCAGTCCTCAACGAGGGCGGCGACTTCAACCACGGTTTCACCTACTCCGGTCATCCGGTGGCCGCCGCGGTGGCGCTGGAAAACATCCGCATCATGCGCGACGAGAAAATTGTCGAACGCGTGAAGACCGAAACGGCACCGTATTTGCAAAAGCGTCTGCGGGAACTGAACGATCATCCGCTGGTGGGTGAAGTTCGCGGGGTGGGTCTGTTGGGGGCCATCGAACTGGTTCAGGACAAGGCCACGCGCAAGCGCTACGAAGGCAAGGGAGTGGGCATGATCTGCCGACAGTTCTGCTTCGATAATGGCCTGATCATGCGGGCAGTCGGTGACACCATGATCATCGCGCCGCCACTGGTGATTACGCCTGCGGAAATCGACGAACTGGTAACGAAAGCTCGCAAGTGTCTGGACCTCACCCTGAGTGCGTTGCAAGGCTAAGTGCTAGGCTCTGAGCGAAGGCGCCGCGGCACCTTCGCTCGGGGCAGTCAGAAAGGTTGGCCTTTTCTTGAAAGACCGCCTCGGATCTTGCCAGACTAGCCGCGGTTCCAGTTGTCGGGGTTCGGCCGCTGAACAAAGTGGTTCAAAAAAGAAAAATTTGGAGCAT
>NZ_RCNW01000402.1:0-18553 GCF_004307605.1 Pseudomonas sp. Sample_24 | reverse complement strand
GTTCAGCGAGGGCGCGCAAGACGCGCTTGGGTTCGATCATCGGAATGGCCGGCTGTTGGCGATTAAAAGCCGCGATTGTACTGCATTGGGCGCGATGCGATTCACTCTCGGGACAGGCTGTCGCCTTTTTTCACTGGTGCAAAGACTATCGGTGCAGTCTGTCGATCAACTGCGGGCGATCTTGGGCGAAGGGCGGTAGAATCCCTCAACTTTAGTTATCCACAAGTGGCCGACCTTTGCTTATCGAGTCCCGCCGTCGCGCTTATTTGAACGCCATGCAGGTGGTCAACTGGCTGCCGCGCACCGAATTACCCTTTGCCGCCCCGTCGCGGCCCGAACTGCTGGAAATGCCCGAGCCGATGGTCGTCGCGCCTCTGGTACCGGCTGCCGTGGCTGAAGTGCCCGTGGCACCAGTGGTCAAACCGGCTGAACGGGTCAAGGTCGAGGTGCCACGGCCATCGCTTGCGAGCACGCGTACCGGTGCCGTAGCGGTGGAAGAGGCTGTAGAAGCGCCGCTCGTGGTCAAGGCACCGATTGTGCCGCCACCGCGCTTCGCCTTGCAGTTGCTGCGCGCCGGGCGTTGCCTGCTGCTGGTCGAGTTACCCACAGGCGAGGCGTTTCAGGCCCGCGACCCCGCTTATCTGCTGCTCAAGGACATGCTGCGCGCCGCCGGTCTGCCGGACAGCCCGCAGATTGTCGGTGAGCCAGTACGCTGGCCATTACTGGTGCGCGGCACGATGGATCAAGGTCCGGAAGCTGCGCGCGATTTTGTTCAGGGTTTTCTCTCGGCCCGGCTGGAAGATGCACCGTGCGTCTGTGTGTGGCTGATCGGCCTGCCCGCGGTGCGTTTCGCCGGTGAGGCGGATGCCGAGTCCTTCAACCGGGAACTGCAGATCGAAGGCCTGGGCTGCGCCTGGGCGGTGCCGGGCCTGGAATTATTAATGGAAGAGCCACAGCGTAAGGCTGATGTCTGGCAAGCCATGCGTCGGCTGATGGCGCGTTGGAAAGAATCGAATGAGTGACGCGGTATCGTTCCGCCCGATGATCGAGGCGGACCTGGAATCTGTTCTGAAGATTGAATACGCGGCCTACAGCCATCCCTGGACCCGCGGAATTTTTCTCGACGGGCTGGGCAAGTACCAGATCTGGCTGATGTTTGAAGGTCAGCAGCAGGTCGGCCACGGTGTGGTGCAGATCATCCTCGACGAGGCGCACCTGCTGAACATCACCGTCAAACCGGAAAATCAGGGCCGTGGCCTGGGTTTGACGTTGCTGGAGCATCTGATGTCGATTGCCTACAAGGCTGACGCTCGAGAATGTTTTCTGGAGGTGCGCGACAGCAATACCGCCGCGTTCAAATTGTACGAACGCTATGGCTTCAACGAAATCGGCCGTCGGCGGGATTACTACCCGGCGGTGGGCGGGCGTGAAGATGCAGTGGTGATGGCCTGTACGCTGGTGGACTGAATCACCATTGTGGCGAGGGAGCTTGCTCGCGCCGGGCCGCAAGGCGCTCCCTTGTGAGGCGGGCGGGCATCTGGCGACTGCTGCGCAGCCGAACGGAAGCAAGCTCCCTCGCCACAAAAAATCAGCGCTTGCGGTCCAGTGGATCGCGCTGCGCCATCTCCGCTTCATCCAGCCCGTCGCCACCGCCAATGTCGTCTTCATCGACGATGCTCAAGTCCCAATCAGCCTGATTACCGTTGCCGGCTTCATTGGCATCCCTGGCACCGTCTTCGCGGATCAAGGTTTCCGGGCTCAGGTCGTCGTCAGTGGGTTCGTGGTCGCCCGTCGAGGCGCCAGTCATGCCGGCTTCGCGCACGCGCTGGCGTGGCATCAGTTGCTCGCGCTCCTTGTCCGGCAACTCGTCACCGATTTTTGCGCTGGGTTCGTCATCATCGAAGTCCAGTTCGTTCATCGAACCCATGCGATCTTCGTTGTCATCGATGGGTTCCGGTTGCACTGCATCGTAAGGACGGCGTGATTCAGTCATGGTAATTCCTCATACTGTGGGCCTTACTAGGGTGGACCCATTGGGTTACCGAGAATTCCACCGGCATGGAGCCCTGCAGCAGGTAACTGGAGAACAACTGCATTTTGCGCGTGACCCCGACGGACGGTTGTCAGTCAAAACTGCGCACCATTCTTGAGGCTTCAAAGCATGAACGAATTACAAGATCTGATTGATAACAACGAGCGCTGGGCTGACGCGATCACTAAAAAGGATCCTGACTTCTTCGCCAAGCTGGCTCGCCAACAGACTCCCGAGTTCCTGTGGATCGGCTGTTCCGACGCGCGGGTGCCGGCCAACGAAATCGTCGGCATGCTGCCGGGCGATCTATTCGTCCACCGTAATGTGGCCAACGTGGTGCTGCACACCGACCTCAACTGTCTGTCGGTGATTCAGTACGCGGTCGATGTACTCAAGGTCAAACACATCCTGGTGACCGGCCACTATGGCTGCGGTGGCGTGCGCGCCTCGATGCAGGACCGTCAGTTCGGCCTGATCGACGGCTGGCTGCGCTCGATTCGTGATCTGTACTACGAAAAGCGTGAAGAACTGGCTGCGTTGGCGACTGAGGAAGAGCGGGTCGACCGTCTCTGCGAGCTGAACGTGATCCAGCAAGTGGCCAACGTCGGGCACACCAGCATTGTGCAAAATGCCTGGCATCGCGGGCAGAGCCTGTCGATTCACGGTTGCATCTATGGGATCAAGGACGGCCGCTGGAAAAGCCTGAACACCACCATCAGTGGTTTCGAGCAGCTGCCGCCGCAGTACCGCCTGCGCCCGTTCGAACCGCTGTAAACCGATCAGCGGCGGCGTTGCCGACGCCAGTGTGGCAAACATCTGGTCGTCGGCGCCGCCCGTGCGCTGACTTCCACTTACAGCGCTGGCGCGGGGATTGCCGTTGCCGGTGCTGGCGCCTTGAGTTGTTTGAGCTGGGCCTGGATCGTTGCCGACGCGCATTTGGCCACGGCTTGTTGAGGCGTCAGGTTGCGAATCGAGGTGTAGAACAGCTCACAGGTTTTATCTTTCTGGGCCACTTGCCACATTTGTGTGCAGCTTTTCAGCTCGACATCAGCATTGGTGTCCGACTCACGGCCCATAGTCGCTTGCCAACACGAAGCACTCAGATCCTGGCCCATGACTTTGAGCCCCGCCGCATCGGCCTTGGCCTTGGCATCGGTGCCCGTGTAATTCGCCGGGTCCGCGGCGTACCAAATGTAGCTCGGGTGATTAGCGCCTAGAACGGGGACTTTCACTCCATCGTTCGGGCTGATGTAGACCAGGCTCAACACATTCACCGTCGGACCGTATTGCTCCTTGACCCAGTTTCGCACCGGTGTGCCGAAGGCGACCATTGGCAGGGGCTCGCCGCTGGCGTTCAGGCTGATCTGTTTGACCATCGTGGCCTGGTAATCCTTGAAGTAGCCATAGACCCCCTCAAGGTCCTTGCCGGCGTTGGACGGTGCGGCAATCGGGGCGATATCGATGATTGTCTGGTAACCCGGCGTTTGTTCGGCAGGAACGCCGTTGACTGTCAGCAGCGTCGCCCAGCGATCAGTGGTGGCAGACCGCAGGTAATCCTGAGCCTGGGTCAGCGAATAGTCCGGCGGAAAGTGCAGCAGCTCGACGCTTCTGCGGTTTTCCAGCGCCATGCCCAGCGGCAGGAACAGATACCAGTTATACGCCCACTTGCCGTCGGCATTCAGTTTGCTGGCGCCGTTGTAGGCCAGGTCACCCGCGTCAAGCAGCGCGGCCAGGGGCTTTTCATAACGTTTGGGTACGCCAGTGATTTCGGCGTAAAGCTGAGCGTTGTCTGTTTTGACCAACACCTTCGCATCGCTGTAGCCATCGCGTTGTACGCTTTGAGTCAGATAGTGCTCGACGGTTTGCTCAAGCGTCCAGTTGCGAAAGCAGATCACGTTGCAGTTGTTGGGGTAGGCGAATAGGCGGGTAACGCGTTCGGTACTGCCCAGCTTCAGGTTGATATCGGCATGGGCTGTGGCACTCAAGGTGAGGGCTGCAAGAGTGAGGCTTGCGAGTTTCATCATGCTCAGATCCTTTTCAGCGTGGTCCCGTTACGGATACACGCATACTGGAGCAACGCAATGCCTCAGAAAAGTAGGCCTCGAGCATTTTTTCGAAGAAATACAGTTCAGCCCGCAACTTGTATTTGCGGGCTGGTTCCGGATCAGCCAATCACAGAAGGCGCAGCGCCAATTGGCTGCCGGCACGCAGGTATTCGACTTGTGCGACGACCGCGTCCTTGACGATCGCCTCTCCGGTGTCGGTCAGTGCGGCTTTTTTTGCATCGATAACGGCGGTTTGCAATAGCTGCATGGCGACATCCATTGCTTTCTGAAAGGCCGTCACATTGTTGTGCTGGCCAAACTCGCGAATGACCGCGTCCATACGGCGATCTGCATCGTCTCGCAGTGTCCTGTACTCAACTACCGAGACGTTGCCATCCTGGTAGATTTCATTGATCAACGCTTCCAGTGTTTTGGATATTGGTGTCATCGCTTCTTCCTTGAGTTTTGGGGTTTGATTCTCCGAGACAGGTTAATTCAACACTGCTGGCAGCAAGAGTCAGGACTTGCGCCTGTAATGAGTGTGATATCGCCACAGCTTTTGTAGGAAAGCGGCTTTCATTCTGTCGGGTTCGTTCGATTCACTAATCGACAGGCTTTCTGCCTGATCCCCGCGTGCTCATGCGGGACCAGGCAGAAAAAAGCTTTTTACGGCATTACCGGCGGCGTATACGCCAGTGTCGTGCCCAGCGCCCAGAGCAGTAACAGAACGAGTGGTGTGTGCACCAGCAATTGCACGAAGGAGAAGCCGATCAGATCCCGCGCCTTCAACCCGAGTACACCCAGCAACGGCAGCATGTAGAACGGGTTGATCAGGTTCGGCAGGGCTTCGGCGGCGTTGTAGATCTGCACCGCCCAGCCCAGGTGGTAGTTGAGGTCGTTGGCCACTTGCATCACGTACGGCGCTTCAATGATCCACTTGCCGCCGCCGGATGGAATGAAGAAGCCGAGAATCGCCGAATACACACCCATCAGCAGCGCATAAGTGTCATGGGACGCGATGCTGACGAAGAAGGTCGAGATGTGATGGGCCAGTGTCTGCGCATCGGCACCCTTGACCGTGGTCATCAGCGCGGCAATCGAACCGTACAGCGGGAACTGGATCAGCACGCCAGTGGTGGTCGGAACCGCACGGGACACGGCGTCGAGGAAGCTGCGCGGGCGCCAGTGCAGCAATGCACCGAGCATGATGAACAGGAAGTTGTAGGTGTTCAGCCCGGAAATCGCACTGATCGCCGGTTTGGTCGAGAACTCATGGAACAGCCATCCAGCGGCCAGGAGCACCAGCAAAATGGTCAGCAATGGGCTGTGCTCCAGCCATTCGCCAGGACGCGTGCGTGGTTGCAGCGGTGGCAAATTGAAACTCGGGTCGACGCCGCAGGCCTCGGCGTCGCGAGCGGTGTTCGGACCCGGCGCGGTGGCGTAGGCAATGATCAGCGAAATAACGATCAGCGCCAGCAGCATCACGCCTGACTGCCACAGGAAGATGGTTTGGGTGAACGGAATCACTCCGGTGATCGACAGAATCGACGGTGGCAGGCTCGCCGGGTTGGCCTGCAATTGTGCTGCGGACGACGACAGGCCCAAGGCCCACACCGCGCCAAGCCCCAGATACGCGGCGGCACCTGCAGCGCGATAGTCCATTTTCAGATCGGTGCGACGGGCGAGGGCACGCACCAGCAAACCGCCGAAAACCAGCGACAACCCCCAGTTCAACAGCGACGCGACCATAGAGATCAGCGCCACCCATGCCACCGCGGAGCGGCCGTTTTTCGGCAACTTCGCCAGGCGGTCGATCAACTTCACGGCCGGTGGCGAGCTGGCGACCACATAACCGCCGATCACCACGAAAGCCATCTGCATGGTGAAAGGGATCAGACTCCAGAAACCGTCACCGAAGGCCATGGCGGCGTCCGTAGGTTTGGCACCCATGGCCATGGTGGCCACCGCCACGATAATCACCGCCAGGGCGGCAAACACCCAGGAGTCGGGGAACCAGCGTTCGGCAAAACTTGAACAGCGCAGGGCGAAGCGGGCGGAGCGGGTATCTTCGATATCAGCGGCCACGGGAATACCTCGAATTTTTATGTTTGTAGTGGTCTTCAGGGCGTCAGACGCCCGTCTGGACAGACCTCAACATTAATTCAACCACTGTTTTTTTGCGGCGCTGTTTTGTGGCTATGGGACTTTGGTCTAACGGGTTGTCCGCTGGCGCGTTTGCGTAGACCATGGGCGCCTTGATTTATGCCTGTGCCAGAGTTCTTTTCATGACTGCCAACACTGATTCACGCCCGGCGCCGTTCAGCCGCTCGGACTACAAGACCCTGGGGCTCGCAGCGCTCGGCGGGGCGCTGGAAATCTACGACTTCATCATTTTCGTATTTTTCGCGCTGACGTTGAGTCAGCTGTTCTTTCCACCGGAAATGCCTGAGTGGCTGCGCCTGCTGCAAAGTTTCGGCATCTTTGTCACCGGTTATCTGGCGCGGCCGCTGGGTGGCATCCTGATGGCGCATTTTGCCGACCGGTTGGGACGCAAGAAGGTCTTCAGCCTGAGCATCCTGATGATGGCGCTGCCGTGCCTGCTGATCGGGATCATGCCGACCTATGCGCAAATCGGTTACTTCGCACCACTGCTGCTGTTGGCCCTGCGGGTTCTCCAGGGCGCGGCGGTGGGCGGTGAGGTGCCGAGCGCGTGGGTGTTTGTCGCCGAGCACGCGCCGGTCGGCCATCGGGGCTATGCCTTGGGTTTTTTGCAGGCGGGGCTGACCTTTGGCTATCTGCTTGGCGCTTTGACGGCGACGTTCCTCGCGCAGGCGTTTACGCCGGCAGAGATCCTCGACTTCGCCTGGCGTTACCCATTCCTGCTGGGTGGCGTGTTCGGCGTGATCGGTGTCTGGTTGCGTCGCTGGCTCAGCGAAACCCCGGTGTTCATGGCTATGCAGACTCGGCGCGAAGAGGCTGTCGAGCTGCCGTTGCGGGCGGTCCTGCGTGAACATCGGCTGGCCATGCTGCCGGCGATGATCCTCACCTGCGTGCTGACTTCGGCAGTGGTGGTGTTCGTGGTCATCACCCCGACCATGATGCAGAAAACCTTCGGCATGACCGCCAGTCATACGTTCGCCTTGAGCGCATTGGGCATCGTCTTTCTGAACATCGGATGCGTGCTTGCCGGTTGGCTGGTCGACCGCATTGGCGCCTGGCGTACGGTGATGTTGTACAGCCTGCTGCTGCCGCTGGGCATCGGCGTGCTCTATGGCTGCCTGATCAGCGGTGGTGATTGGATCGGTCTGGCCTACGCTGTGGCGGGGCTCGGGTGCGGGGTGGTCGGCGCGGTGCCCTCGGTCATGGTCAGCCTGTTTCCAGCGCGGGTTCGTGTCTCGGGCATTTCCTTTACCTACAACATTGCCTACGCCGTCTGGGCAAGTATCACCCCATTGTTGTTGATCGGTCTGATGCCGTGGAGCCCATGGATCTGCGTGATTTTCTGTGCAGTGATGGGCGCGGTGGGGGGGGGCAGCGCAGCGTACTTCGGTGCGCGTATGCCCGGCGTTGGACATTGTCCGGCGCCCGGCACTGCCTGACTGACAAGCTTGCCCACGTGTGGCAACTATTTTTGTAGGACAAAACTCAAACGCTCTTCAGAAAAGACCTGCAAGGCCGATGGCTAGGCTGCATATCGCTTTCTATCCAGTCCATCGGTGCATCCCCATGTTCAATAAACGCTTGAAGCAGGAGCTGTCGGCTCTTCGTGAAGAACTCTCCAGCCTTCAGCAAGTGAAGGAAAGTCTGGAAAGCGAGATGCTGGTGCTGACCCTTGATACGGATGGCCGGGTGCAGTCGGTCAATCAGAATTTCCTGAGCGAGATGCACTACAAAAGCAACGAGCTGATCGGCCGGCACATCGACGACATCGCCCCGGAGCATGTGAAGAACGACGAATTCCAACGGCGTTTCAATAACGCCCTGACCCGCGGCGAACACTTTGCCGGCACCGTGCGTTTGTTGCGTGGAAACGGGCAGGAAGCGTGGCTGCGTTCGATCTTTCAGCCGGTTCGCTCGGCTGACGGTCGGATCAGGCACTTTTCGATTTTCTCCAGCGACCTGACCCGCACCATCGAGGCCTCCCGCGAACATGAAAACCTGATCGGCGCGCTGGTGCGCTCGACGGCGGTGATCGAGTTCGACCTCAATGGCAACGTATTGAGCGCCAATGACCGGTTTCTCTCGGGCATGGGTTACAGCCTGGCGCAGATCAAAGGTAAACATCACCGTACTTTTTGCCTGCCGGACGAGTACAACAGCGCCGAATACCAGAACTTCTGGCGCCGCTTGAATGCAGGTGAGTACGTCACAGGTCGATTCAAGCGTATCGACAGCCATGGTCGTACAGTCTGGCTGGAAGCGTCCTACAACCCGGTGATCGATGCCAACAACAAGCTCTACAAAGTGGTGAAGTTCGCCACGGTCATTACCGATCAGGTCAATCAGGAGCAAGCGGTCGCCGAAGCGGCGAACATCGCTTACAGCACGTCGCAGCAAACCGACCAGAGTGCACAACGCGGCACGGCCGTGGTGACGCAAGCGGTGGATGTGATGCGCGACCTCGCCAAACACATGCAAACCGCCGGCGATGGCATCGAAGCCCTGAACGAGCAGTCGCTGGTGATTGGCACAATCGTCAAAACCATCAGCGGTATTGCCGAACAGACCAACCTGCTGGCGCTCAACGCCGCTATCGAAGCCGCCCGGGCCGGTGAGCAGGGACGAGGGTTTGCCGTGGTGGCGGACGAAGTCCGGCAATTGGCTTCGCGCACCAGCCAGGCCACCGATGAAATCGTGTTGGTGGTGCGTCAGAACCAGGACATGGCGCGCAACGCTGTGGCGCTGATGACCGATAGCAAACTGCAGGCCGAACAGGGGCTGGCGCTGGCAGCGGAAGCGGGGACGGTGATTGTCGAGATCCAGGACGGTGCGCAGAAGGTGGTCAATGCAGTGGGGCAGTTTGCCAATCAGCTGTCGTCATAAGATCTGCGCGATGTGACGTACGTGAAAAGATCGCTTCGGCGATCTTTTCATTTCCGGGATTTTACCTCGCTACAATCGGCTCTTTCCCCAGCAGCAGACATCCATGAACGCTTCCCACCGCTGTCCGGCCCCTTTGGGCTGAAGTGATTGCCGCCCAGGCCGACGAGCGTGTGTTCAGTGACGGCCGTTGGCACTTTGAAGGCCACGATGCGTTGCGCACCTTGCGCCACGTCGCCGGTGGGCACTTTTTGACGATTGGCGAGCCAGTGGACGGCAAGCTTTTGCAGTCGTAAGGTGCGGCAACGCGAGTCGTAAGCACATTCACTTCGAGACCAGGCAATGAGCAAACTGCGTGTAGGGATTATTTTTGGTGGTCGTTCGGCCGAGCATGAAGTGTCGCTGCAATCGGCGAAGAATATCGTCGATGCCTTGGACCGTTCGCGCTTCGAACCGGTGCTCATCGGCATCGACAAACAAGGGCATTGGCATCTCAACGACCCTTCGAATTTTCTGCTGAACCAGGAAAATCCGGCGCTGATTGCCCTCAATCAGTCCAACCGGGAGCTGGCGGTGGTGCCCGGCAAAGCCAGCCAGCAGTTGGTGGAAACCTCCAATCAGGAACTACTGGGGCATGTCGACGTGATCTTTCCGATCGTCCACGGCACGCTCGGTGAAGACGGTTGCCTGCAAGGCCTGCTGCGCATGGCTGATTTGCCGTTTGTGGGTTCCGATGTACTCGGTTCGGCGGTGTGCATGGACAAGGACATCAGCAAGCGCCTGCTGCGTGATGCGGGCCTGGCGGTCACACCGTTCGTGACCCTGACCCGCACGACTGCCGCCCGCAGCGGTTTCGCGCAAGTATCGACAAAGCTGGGTCTGCCGCTGTTCGTCAAACCGGCGAACCAGGGGTCTTCCGTAGGCGTGAGCAAAGTGACCAGCGAAGCCGAGTATGTGGCGGCAGTCGAGCTGGCGCTGGGCTTTGACGACAAGGTGCTGGTCGAGTCGGCTGTCAGCGGTCGCGAAATCGAATGCGCGGTGCTTGGCAACGAACAGGCAATCGCCAGCGGTTGTGGCGAGATCGTGGTGCGCGACGGGTTTTATTCCTACGACAGCAAATACATCGACGACACGGCCGCGCAAGTGGTGGTCCCGGCCGATATCAGCGTCGAGGCCAGCGAGCGCATTCGGGCCATGGCGGTCGAGGCTTTTCATGTGCTCGGATGTTCCGGGCTGGCGCGGGTCGATGTATTCCTGACCGACAGCGAAGAAGTGCTGATCAACGAAATCAACTCGCTGCCCGGTTTCACCCGTATCAGCATGTACCCGAAACTCTGGCAAGCCGCGGGCATGACCTACAGCGAACTGGTTACGCGGTTGATTGAACTGGCGATGGAAAAGCATCAGGCGCGACGGGCGTTGAAAATCAGTCGTTGAAAGCGCCTGGACTATAACGTCACCCGCACATCATTTTGGCTATGCCGGCCTGATGTCTGAATACTCTTGGAAAGGGCCTACCACCCGGTAAGCCCTCTTCCATTGCCACATCGTCGCATTTAATCCCCCAACGCTTCACCCTCGCGCCGAGGGTCTGCGCCGCCGGCCAATGATGCTTTGCCTTGCGCATCCTTGACCCGAACCACGGCCTGAGTGCCGCTGGTCATGTCTATCTCATTCACGTTGTGGCCTTTGTCCTTCAGCGTCTGGATCAGCATGGGGCTGAATTGTCCGCGTTCCAGTTCGGTCGGGCCGTTGCGGCTGCCGAAGTTGGGCAGGTTGATGGCTGTTTGCGGGTCGAGGTTCCAATCGAGCAGGCCGATAGTGGATTTGGCGACGTATTCGATGATCTGCGAGCCACCGGGGGAGCCGATGCTGGCGAGGAATTCGCCGTTCTGACGATCGAAGATCAACGTCGGGGCCATGGAGGAGCGGGGGCGTTTGCCCGGTTCGACGCGGTTGGCGACCTTCTGCCCATTTTCCTCGGGG
Organism: Pseudomonas sp. Sample_24; assembly: GCF_004307605.1. Taxonomy (NCBI): domain Bacteria; kingdom Pseudomonadati; phylum Pseudomonadota; class Gammaproteobacteria; order Pseudomonadales; family Pseudomonadaceae; genus Pseudomonas; species Pseudomonas sp. Sample_24. The sequence continues at coordinate 7,450 of NZ_RCNW01000402.1, read as the reverse complement.
ATGAATGAGAAGTCGGTCATTTCGTTATTGAGCAGAAAGCCCTGAACCATCACATGCGAGCCGAATGCCGATTCGATGGTGGTGGTCATCGAGACCGCGCCGCCCTGATCATCGACGGCGACGATTTGCGAGGTGGAAATGCGCAAAGGCGAGCGGTCCGGCGCATAGGCGACCTGAATGCCCGGCGGTGTGCCCGGTTTGGCGGTGCCCATGCTGCGATCGCCGATCATGGCGGCTCGGCTGGCCAGGTAAGCCGGGTCGATCAGGCCTTTGACAGGCACCGGCACATAATCTGTGTCGGCCACGTATTGCGCGCGGTCGGCATAGGCCAGGCGCTCGGCTTCCGAGATCAGGTGCACGGCTTCAGGGGACGGTTCGATGCCGGCAGGGGCGCTGGTTTTCAGCGGTTTCATCGCGGCGAGTGCGAAGCGCTGATCGCGAGCCTCCAGGGCTTGCAACGTGCCGAGGATCTGCGCCACGGCAATTCCGCCCGATGACGGCGGCGGCATGCCGCACACCTGCCAGCGTTTGTAATCGCTACACAGGGGCGCGCGCTCCTTGGCGTTGTAGTTGGCCAGATCGACCAGTGACAGGCTGCCGGGATTGGCATGACCTTGGACCTTGGCCACGATTTCCTGCGCAACAGCGCCTTTGTACAACGCGTCCGGTCCTTCCTTGGCGATACGTTGGAACAACGCTGCCAACGGCGGATTTTTAAGCAGGGTGCCACTGGCTTTCGGGCTGCCGTCGGCATTGCGAAAGTAAGCCATCATCTCGGGGGAGCGAGCCATGGACGAGTCCGAGGCGATCAGCCCGTGCAGCCGTGGCGAGATGGCAAAACCTTGCTCGGCCAATTCGATCGCCGGTTCGAACAGTTGCGCCCATGGCAGGCGACCGTGTTTGCGATGGGCCAGTTCAAGCGCACGCAACACGCCCGGCGTGCCAACCGAGCGGCCGCCAATCTGTGCCTGGGTGAAGGGCATGGGTTGGCCATCGGCCTGCAGGAAAAGCTTCTCGGTGGCGCCAGCCGGTGCGGTTTCGCGGCCGTCGTAGGTGCGCACGGTTTTACCATCCCACAACACAATCAAGGCGCCACCGCCGATGCCTGACGATTGCGGTTCGACCAGCGTCAATACCGCTTGCATCGCAATCGCGGCATCGATGGCCGAACCACCGCGACGCAGCATCTCGCGCCCGGCTTCGGCGGCCAGCGGGTTGGCGGCGGCTGCCATGTGTTTCGAGGCGTGGCGGGTCTGTAGATCGGTGCGATAACCGGAAGCGCTTTCCGGTGCGAGCGGCAGTGTCGGTACCGATGCGTTGTTGCAGGCGCCGAGGGCTATCGCGGCGGTGATCAGCGCAATGGCTGACACTCGATGACGGTTCAAGTGCAAAGCTGAGAACACGTGGGGCACTCCATCCGTGAGATAAACGTTCCGGCGACTTTATCTACCGTCTTGCGGTGACGCAAACCGGCTCTCGCTGCAAAGATTGCATTGTGCTTCATCATCGGGCGGATTTTCTGTAGGGTCATTGCCAACAGGCAGGTCAGAAAACCAACTAGAGGCAGACATGCAGACCGAGTTTCCAACGCAGCCAAGTTACCGAGCTCAGCGCGAACAGTTTCTGGCAGCGGCCAGCGCGGCGGGTGCGACGCTGAGCGAGTACGCTCATCCGCTCAGAGGGCCGTTCGGTGAACCGCTGGCGACTGACGTGGCGGTGCTGGGGGATCCAGGTGCCAAGCGATTGTTGATCGCGTTGAGCGGCACCCATGGCGTGGAAGGCTTTTACGGTTCGAGTTGCCAGATCAAGTGGCTGCAGGAACTTGGCAAGCGCTCATTGCCGGCGGATGTGGCTGTGGTGATGATCCATGTAATCAACCCTTGGGGCATGGCGTGGCTGCGGCGGGTCAACGAAGACAATATCGACCTGAACCGCAATCACCTGAACTTCCAGCGCCCACTGCCGGACAACCAGGCTTACAACGCGCTGCATGACATCTATGCCTGCACGCAGTTGCGAGGCCCCGAGCGGGAGCGGGCCGATGCGTTGCTCGATGAACAGATTGCGCGACACGGCTGGCCAGCGGTGATGTCAATCGTCGAAGGTGGACAGCATGCTCACCCCGATGGCCTGTTTTATGGCGGGCTGGTGCCGAGCTGGTCGAATCGCACGTTGCACCGGATCATGCAAAAGCACATGAGCCATGCCGAGGTTGCCATGTGTTTCGATCTGCACACCGGCGCCGGTGAGTACGGGCATCCGATGTTATTGACCATAACCGAGTCTGCCTATCCGGCGCTGGCGGATGCGCAGGCGATCTATGGGCCGTGGCTCTACAGTTTGCAAACCGGCGCCGACACCTTGAGCGAAACCGGTGTGGCCGCAACGGCCACCGGCTATACCTCGCAGGCGTTGCTCGATGCGTTGCCGCAGGTGCGGTTGATGCCGTTTGTCATTGAGTGCGGGACGTATCCGGGCCCGGACGTGCATCGCCATCTGCGTGATGATCATTGGCTGCATCTGCATGGCAATCCAGGTGATGCGACAGGGCGCGAGATCAAGCTGAATCTGCTGGAGCAGTTTTATCCTGCCGACAACGATTGGCAGGCGATGGTCTGGTTGCGGACCTGGCAGATCTGGGAGCGAGCGCTGTCTGCATTGCCGACGGTTCGAACCTGATCGACGAGCGCAGCGGTTGAGGATCTCCTGTCACCGCGGCGCAGTTTTCTCGAGGCATAAAAAAACGGCCTACCTTGCGGTAAGCCGTTTTTAGTACTTGGTGGCTACACAGGGACTTGAACCCCGGACCCCAGCATTATGAATGCTATGCTCTAACCAACTGAGCTATGTAGCCAAGTGGCGCGCATTATTCACCGGTAACGGGGATGCGTCAAGCACAAATCTAAAATATTTCTCTACGCTTTCAACCGCTTATCCTCCTGAGCCGAAAAAAACACTCGGGGGAGGGCATCAATTGAGCTGAAACCTGCCGGTATTGGCACTCAATGCCTTGCTGCCATGGCTCAATGTGTCGGCTGCGTGGTTTACCGCACGGGCACCTTCGAGTAAACGCACCGCGGCCTGATCGACCTGTTGGATGTTGCCGCTGACCTCGTCGGCGGTGCTGGCCTGTTCCTCCACGGCTGTCGCAATCTGCGCCAGGGTGTCGGTGACGCCCTGTACTGCACTGGCAATTTCCCCCAGACGCTCGCCCAGGCCCGTGACGGCCAGGGCGTCGGATTGCGCCTGGCCACACGCCGCTTCCATCAGGCTGACGGCTTCGTTCACCGTGCTGCGCAAACTGTCGACCGTACCGGCGATCTGCGCGGTCGAGGACTGCGTGCGTTGCGACAGGCTGCGCACTTCGTCGGCCACCACTGCAAAACCACGGCCCTGCTCGCCGGCACGGGCGGCCTCGATGGCGGCGTTGAGCGCCAACAGGTTGGTCTGCTCGGCGACGCCGCGAATGGTGTCGACCACCAACTGGATCTGCTGCCCTTGTTCACTGACCCGACCCAGCGCCGCAGCGGTGTCGTTCAGACGCTGATTGAGCGCCTGAATACTTGCCGTAGTACGCAGGCTGTCCCGACTGCTGTCGGCAGCAATGCGCTGAGTCTGCTGAGCGCTGCCAGAAGCCTGCTCGCAACTGTGGGCCACCCCTTGAGAGGTCGCGGCCAATTGCGTGGCCGCAGCGGCTATCTGACTGATCTGCAACTGTTGGGCTTCGACCTCGCCCAGCGCATCGCTGGAATGGTGGTTGAGGGTTTGCACGGCGTTGCTCAATTGCAGGGTTTCGTGATCCACACCGAGCAAACTGGTGCGCAACTGCACCACGGCAACATTCAGCGCGGTGCTGATGGCCGCCAATTCGTCCCGACCTTGAACCGGCGCTTGCAGGCTCAGGTTGCCGTCGCGCAGGGCTTCGGCGAGCAGGGTGATACCGCTGGCGCTACGGCGGATCGACGCCTGCAAACAAATGAACAGGTACAAAGCCGCCAGCAAGAGGCAGCCAAACACGCTCGCCACCACGATGAACTGACGGATCGCCGAGTCGTGGTAGTAATCAAGACGCTGGTCCAGCGATTCCAGCGATTGCTGGCGCAACGCCGCGAGGTTGGCGAGCAGGGCGTCCAGGCTGCGCTCAAAGTCTTCGGGCTTGAGGTTGATGCTGCCGCCGAACACGCCGTCATCGAGGACTTTCAACCCTGAATCGAGGTGCTTGAGGCTGTCATGGTACTGATCGGCCCAGGTTCGCAGGGCGCTGGGCAAGCGGGCTTCTAGCACCCCCGCCGTTTTTGCCAATTGCTCCCTGGCATCTCCAATGCGGCTGCGCAGATCACGTAATTGCAGGCGACTTTGCAAGGTGAACTGCCCGGACACCACGGATGCCTGGCCCACGGCGGCCAGGCGACCGACGCGTTCGATCAGGTCCGGTGCGTGCTGGGTGGAAATCTGTGTCAGCAGGTACGTTTCCAGCCAGGGTGCGAGTGTCAGGCGATTGTCCATGGCGATTTGCTCGCGCAACGCTTGCAGCGCACTCAAGGCGTTGGTGAAGCGATCGTAACCGTCCGGCCACCAACCGACGCTGCTGAGGCTTTTCGAGTCGAGGCCGTTGAGCGCCGACTGCAGGGTTTGAAAACGCGTCAAGGTTTCATCCTTGGCCTGGTCTTTTTGCAGCGTTGCACCAAGGTCAGAAGCGGCCTGAGTGACGGCGGGCTGGACCGCGTCGAAGGCTGCCATGGCGGCCAGCGTTGCAGGCGTCGGTTGGCGATTGGTTTCCGTTGCGCGCCATCGGGCTGCACGATCACGTTGGGCGGAAAGCAGGTTGTCCAGCGCATCAAGGGCGAGAAGTTGACGAACCCCGGCACGTTCTCCTGAGATCAAATTCAGTTTGTCGCGATAATCCTGGCCGATCATCCACAGGCTGCCGGCCAATGGCAGGATGAACAGCAGAAACAACAGCTGGAACTTGCGCGCAAACCCGAAACGCCCCAGCAGCCCGATCCCCGGTGATAAAAAAGCCTGCATGCCCCGTGACTCCTTTGAACACCGCGCACCATTGGCGTGCGTCGTGACTCGTAAGACCACGACCGGTGCCCCTTAAAAGGCCTCGAAAGTTCACCATTGCCAGCTCTGTAGGCCGACTCTGTGGCGAAACTTCCCATTCTCGGCCCTCTTTGTAAGAGGGCCGCGTTGAAGCGGAACAGGAAGGCAAGATTCAGACCATGGCACAGCGCTATCACCTCTTTAGCGATGAAAAATTGAAGTAGTTAGCAGGCTAAGGGGATGGCGCTCCTGCACCGAAAAATGGCACATTGACGCAACTGTTCGTGTGCACCCTTCGTTGTCTGGAAACCCCCATGGCTATCAGCAATGCCCAGACCGGTTCCGTGCCGGCCTCCGCTCCTTCGCAAAGCAGTCCTCTGGTCATGCGCATCATCGGCGCAGTGGCGCTGGCGCACTTGATCAATGACCTGATTCAGTCGGTACTGCCGTCGATTTACCCGATGCTCAAGGCTAACTATGGCCTGACATTTACCCAGGTCGGGTTGATCACCCTGACGTTCCAACTGACGGCTTCGCTGTTGCAGCCGTGGGTCGGGTATCACACCGACCGCCATCCCAAGCCGTGGCTGTTGCCAGCGGGCACCGTGTGCACGTTGGTGGGGATTGTGATGATGTCGGTGGTCGGCAGCTTCCCGATGATCCTGCTGGCGGCGGCGCTGATCGGCATTGGCTCCTCGACCTTCCACCCGGAAGCTTCTCGCGTGGCACGACTGGCCTCGGGCGGACGCTTCGGGCTGGCGCAGTCGACTTTTCAAGTGGGCGGCAATGCGGGTTCGGCGTTCGGTCCGTTGCTGGCGGCGGCGATCATCATTCCCTACGGTCAGGGCAACGTGGCCTGGTTCGGGTTGTTCGCGGTATTTGCGTTGTTCGTGCTGTACCGGATCAGCCGCTGGTACGCCAATCACCTGAACCTGTTCAAGCTCAAGCAAGGCCAGGCTGCAACCCACGGGCTGTCCAAGGGAAGGGTGATCAGTGCGCTGGTGGTTCTCGGTTTGCTGGTGTTCTCCAAGTACTTTTATATGTCCAGCCTCACCAGTTATTTCACCTTCTACCTGATCGAAAAATTCGACCTTTCAGTGGCCAGTTCGCAGTTGCATCTGTTCCTGTTTCTCGGCGCGGTTGCAGCGGGGACGTTTTTCGGTGGGCCGATCGGTGACAAGATCGGGCGTAAGGCCGTGATCTGGTTCTCGATCCTTGGCGTGGCGCCGTTCACGTTGTTGCTGCCGCATGTCGACCTGTTCTGGACCAGTGTGCTCAGCGTGGTCATCGGCTTCATCCTGGCTTCGGCGTTCTCGGCCATCGTGGTGTATGCCCAGGAACTGGTGCCGGGCAATGTCGGAATGATTGCCGGGGTGTTCTTCGGTTTGATGTTCGGTTTCGGCGGGATCGGCGCGGCGTTGCTGGGGCATTTGGCAGATATTCACGGCATCGAGTACGTGTACTTCCTGTGTTCGTTCCTGCCGTTGCTGGGTGTGTTGGCGATTTTCTTGCCACGCACCAAAAAGGCCTGATCCCATGCCTATCCTGTAGGGGAGAGGCTTGCCCGCGAAGCTTTTAGCGGCATGGTGACGCCTTCGCGGGCAAGCCTCGCTCCTACGGGGTATGGGGTGTTGCCCGAATTTCAGGCACAAAAAAGCCGCGTTTCAAACGCGGCTTTTTCTTGGGTCGAGGTTTTACACGTTGAAGCGGAAGTGCATCACATCGCCGTCTTTGACGATGTAGTCCTTGCCTTCCAGGCGCCATTTACCGGCTTCCTTGGTACCGGCTTCGCCTTTGTACTGGATGAAGTCGTTGTAGGCGATCACTTCGGCGCGGATGAAGCCTTTTTCGAAGTCGGTGTGGATCACGCCAGCGGCTTGCGGTGCGGTGGCACCGACGCGCACGGTCCAGGCGCGGACTTCTTCGACACCGGCGGTGAAGTAGGTCTGCAGGTGCAGCATTTCGTAGCCGGCGCGGATCACACGGTTCAGACCTGGTTCTTCGAGGCCCAGGGCTTCGAGGAACATGTCTTTCTCTTCGCCGTCGTCGAGTTCGGCGATTTCCGCTTCGATCTTGTTGCAGACCGGAACGACCATGGCACCTTCTTCTTCGGCGATGGCCTTGACCACGTCCAGGTGCGGGTTGTTCTCGAAACCGTCTTCAGCGACGTTGGCGATATACATGACCGGCTTGGTGGTCAGCAGGTGGAAGCCCTTGATCACCGCTTTTTCATCGGTGCTCATGGTCTTCATCAGGCTGCGCGCCGGCTTGCCGAGGGTGAAGTGAGCGATCAATTGCTCCAGCAGGCCCTTCTGAACCACGGCATCCTTGTCGCCGCCCTTGGCGTTACGCGCGACTTTCTGCAGTTGCTTCTCGCAGCTGTCGAGGTCGGCGAAGATCAGTT
>NZ_RCNW01000021.1:0-18716 GCF_004307605.1 Pseudomonas sp. Sample_24 | reverse complement strand
CACGAACAACGCAAAGTCGCCGAGGCGATCGCCCGGGTCGAGCGTGACACCGACGCCGAACTGGTCACAGTGCTCGCTGCCCGCGCCGACGACTATGCGTACATCCCGCTGCTGTGGGCCAGCCTGCTGGCGCTGGTGGTGCCGGGGATCGTGCATTACCTGAGCGGCTGGCTGACCCTGCATAGCCTGCTCATGGTGCAATGGACTTCTTTCATTGTGTTGTGCCTGCTGTTCCGGCTACCGAAAGTCACCACCCATTTGGTCCCGCGCTCGGTGCGTCACTGGCGCGCTTCGAACCTGGCCCGTCGGCAGTTTCTGGAGCAGAACCTGCACCACACCGAAGGCAGCACCGGCATTTTGATTTTTGTTTCTGAAGCCGAGCGCTACGTGGAAATCCTGGTGGACGAGGGCATTTCCAGGCGTCTGGACAACAAGAACTGGGACGCAATAGTCGCTGCATTCACCCAGCAAGTCCGGCAAGGGCAGACGCTGCAAGGCTTTGTCAGTTGCGTCGAGGCGTGCGGTGAATTGCTCAAGGTGCACGTGCCGGTGACCCATGTTCGCAATGAGTTGCCGAATCGCTTGGTGGTACTCGCCTAACCCTTGAGGTGGAGCGTTTTTGTAGCCTGTGGCGGCACAACCCGGGCAAGTTGTCCGACGCAGGGCCAGTCTTCAACATCCCTCTATAAGCGAACGCCTCGAGGCGGCCGCTCTGACGTAGAGGGAGTTCTCATGCCAGCGCATCAAAAACATGACTCTTTGCATGAGGCAGCGAGCGAAATCGATCTGCCGGCGAAACTGACTGCAAAAGAGACACAAGTCCTACTGTGGTGCTTAAAGGGTAAAACGTCCTGGGAGATCGCCAGGATTCAAAACTGCTCCGTGTCCACGGTCAACTTTCACTTCTCCAACATTCGCCGCAAGTTCGCCGTCAGTTCGCGCAGTGCGGCTCTGCTCAAGGCGATTGAAGTGGGAGCCATCAGCCTTGCTTCAATCGAATCGCGAGGTGTCCCATGAGCCTGGCTGAATCGACCTACAACAGCATCGGCGGCCTTCTGTTGGGATTGGGCATTTCGACATTGCCTTCGATTGACGGGGAGGTCCTGTTCGGTGCATCGCTGGGAGCCTGGCTGGTAACCACTACTCGCAGCAATTTCAAGGCCTGGCAGCGTATCGGCTCATGGTTATTGTCGGCGGGAGTCGGATATCTGTTTACGCCCGTCGCGCTGCCGATGGTTCCTTTTCTGACAGTCGGCGTGACGGCGTTTCTCTGCGCGATGGTCGTCATTCCCATCAGCATCAAGCTCATGCTCTGGATCGACGGGGCCGGGCTGGGCGACATTCTCAAGCACTTGAGAGGTCGGGGGTGATGGGCTATGCAATGATTGCACTGGTCTTCCTTACCGGTATTGCTCATTTGTTGAGTGCGGTCAGGCTGGCCTGCTATCAGCGTGATGAAGTGCATCACTGCTGGCGTGAAGGACTGGTGACCAGTCTGTGCGGAGGACTGTCCTGCGTTGCCGGGATGGATGTTTTTTTGACATTCGTGCCGGTGAGCCCATGGCATGCGGTAGCCAGTTTTTTCCTGTGCATGCTGATCATCAGAAGCGGTGGAAGGATCGTTACGCTGTGGCAAGCTGCGAAGGCATTCGATATCAGGCCCTAGCAGGTTTCATGGGTTATTCGACTGTTGGAGGGTCGACAGGATAGAGGCGATTTCTGCCAGTTGAAGTTCCATTTCCCGCAAGCGGCGCTTTTCCTCCAATGCATTCTGAATGGCACAGCGATCTTCTTCGTTGAGTGATCTCCACAGCGCGAGAATCGCATCTTCACGAACCGTACTGTCCTGATGGTGCGCGACTGATTCGGTCACCGCTGTTCGCATGATCGGACCTTCGCCAAGCAGCAGCCAATCAAGGGAGATGCCACGAGTCTGTGCGATTTCTACGCATAATGAGTATGGCGTGCTGTCACGACCTTTCCAGCTGCTGAGGGTCTGCGGACTGATTTGCAGCGCTGAAGACAAAGAAGCATCGCTTTTTGTATTGGTGATTTGTTTCAGTCGCGCCAGAACAGCTTGTGATTTTTTGCTACGCAATTTGAGCCTCTTCCTTTTGACATATGCTTTAATCGTGCTTAACGTATGCGAAATGAGTACTTTTTTTCTTGTAAGTAATCAATCATCAACTATGAGTCAGAAGAATACGATGTCGAAACTTCCTAATGGTATCAGGGTGATTTCCTACGAGTTTGGTTGTTACCCATCCCATATCTGCCCATTGCACTTCCTTTTGTCCGGCAGGCTTGTCTTGCAAGGACGGATTGCGGCGATCAACGCGGGTGGCAGTATTGCGGTTGGTCATGTCGATTACCACCAAATGACTACGGGGAATCGGGCATGAGTACTTACAAAATGGTATGTCCGCACTGCTTGAGCCGGATGCGCATTCGAACCAGCGAGGGTCGTCATATCTTTCTGCGAGTAGCCTATCTGCAATGTACGTCGGAGGCATGCGGCTGGTCGGTTCGCGCCGAGTTCGAAATGACCCACGAGCTCTCTCCCAGTGGAATGCCCAACCCGGCCGTACGTTTACCCTTTGCCGACCCCGACTTGCGCCATGCTGCCCGGCCTGTGGTTCAAAGCAACGTTTCGACGGATCCGTCACAGGCATTGACTCATGAATGAAATCGATGAAAGTCTGCAGTTGGATGATGAGCTATTGATTATTGCCCAAGGGTTTCTGGCCCGTCATGGAAGTGACGGATTGTCAGATGACCAAGTGTTGTTCTGCCGTGCCGTAAAACACATGCAGTGTATGGGGGTGCCCCGGCACATGGCGGAAAAGCTGGTCAGTCATGCCTATGGAGTACTCAAGTCGTGCAATGACCGGCGGCGTCTGGATATCGCCGCGAGTTCAGAAACTGTCGCCGTGGTGACCGACCCCGTCAACGGGCTTACTTGGGCGGTGCCTGTGGGGCTGATCGTCAAATACGTGATCAACTCACCGAGTAATCGCAAACTTCGATTGGTGTAATACAGAAGTTTCTGTGTGTGCAATCAGGTCTTGGGCGGTGGCCCCAGGACCTGGCGTGAAATAACTCCGTGCCCAAAAAATCCATGCACCCTAAAATAGCCTGCATTCCCGATTCGAATTGCCTGAGGCCGTTTTTCCATGTCTGTCACCGCCACTCCCGCCAGCCTCGCGCCGGATCATCACACCCAATTCATCCACTTGCTGCAAACCAGCCTGGAGCAAAACGCCTTTATCAAACTGGTGCTGGCCAAATATGTCGGTGATGAAATCGATCTGCAGCGGATCATCATCAAACCGGTGACGGTCAAGACGCAGCCTTGCCTGTCGTTCGTCTACCGCTACAAAACCCGTGACATCACCAAGAACCTGCCGCTGGACGAAGGCGTGGCAAGCATTGCCGGTTTGCTGCCAGCATCGTTCAAAAATGCGCATTTACTGTCGCTGACCGATGAAGCCCAGCTCGAATACAGCAAAAAGGGCAAGAGTTCGCTGTTCAAGAGCAAACCCCAGCAATTGCGTGAAGTGCCGTCCGCCGAACACAACCGCGAGAAGAACCGGTTTCTGGATTTGAGCCGACCGTTCCTCTCCGACCTCGGTGTGACCAACAGCAAGCACGAGCTGATCCCGGCGATGTCGCGCAAGTGGAAACAGATCAACAAGTTCATCGAAGTGTTCAGCCATGCGCTGACCTCGTCACCGCTGGCGCTGGACAAACCGGTACGCGTTGCAGACTTCGGTTCGGGCAAGGGATACCTGACGTTCGCCATCCACGACTACCTGCGCAATACCTTGAACGCCGAGGGCGAAGTGACCGGCGTTGAACTGCGTGAGGACATGGTCACCTTGTGCAACGCCGCGGCAGCCAAGCTTGAGCATCCGGGACTGGTGTTCAAGTGCGGCGACGTGCGCAGCGTGGCACCGAGTGAACTGGACGTGATGATCGCCTTGCATGCCTGCGACATCGCCACCGACTATGCCATCCACACCGGCATCCGTTCCGGGGCGTCGATCATCATGTGCTCGCCGTGCTGCCACAAACAGATTCGCCTGCAAATCCAGAGCCCGGCGTTGCTCAAGCCGATGCTGCAATACGGATTGCACCTGGGCCAGCAGGCGGAAATGGTCACCGACAGTTTGCGTGCGCTGTTCCTCGAAGCCTGTGGTTACGAAACCAAAGTGTTCGAGTTCATTTCGTTGGACCACACCAACAAGAACAAGATGATCCTGGCGGTCAAACGCGCCGAGCCGGTCGATCCAACGCAGTTGCTGGCAAAGATCGAGGAATTGAAGGCGTTCTACCAGATCACCGAGCATTGCCTGGAAACGCTGCTGCGAGCCGACGGCTTTATTAAATGATGACTCTGTAGGAGCACAGCTTGCTCGCGATGGCGTCCTCAAAATCGCCATCGCGAGCAAGCTTTGCTCCTACACGTGCTTGGCGATCCGCCGGCAAGCCTGGCTCCTACAGGGTTATGCACTAGCTACACGAGCCGGCTGCACCGCAGTCTTGCGCCCGAGCATCACGGTCACGATCACCCCGGCCGCGAACACCCAGGTAATCGGTTCCACGTGTTCACCGAAGAACAACGCGGAAAAGGCGATGGTGAAAAAAATCTGCAGCAACTGGATCTGACTGACCCGGGCAATGCCGCCCATGGCCAGCCCGGCATACCAGGCAAAGAAACCGATGAACTGCGAAAACAGCGAGACGTAACCGAAGGCCCACCAGGTCTTGGCGGAAATTTCGCCCTGGTGTTGCAGCGCCAGATACACCACCGGGCCGATCAGCAGCGGCGTCGACAGCACCAGTGCCCAGCAGATCACTTGCCATCCGCCCATCTCCTTGGCCAACCGGCCACCTTCGGCGTAACCCAATCCACCCACCGCAATCGCGCCGAGCATCAGCAAGTCGCCAGCCTGAATGCTGCCGGCACCACTGATCAGCGCATAACCGAGCACCAGCGCACTGCCCAGCGCGGCGCAGGCCCAGAAGGCTTTCGACGGCCGTTCATGGGACAACCATGCGGCGTACAGCGCCACACACAGCGGCTGCAGACCATTGACCAGTGCACCGTGGGACGCCGGCAAGGTTTGCATGGCCCAGGCCGACAGCACCGGAAACCCAAGAATCACCCCGGCAATTACCAGGCTCAGGCCTTTGATCTGTTTCCAGGTCGGCCATTTTTCCCGGCGCCACAGCAACAGCAACGCCGCCGGGATCGCCGCGAACAATGCTCGGCCCAGGCCATTGAGCAGCGGGTGCAGTTCCTGCACGACAATTCGTGTGAAGGGCAGGGTGAGGCTGAAAATCACAACGCCAAGCAGGCCCAGGGCCATACCGGTGTTTTCGCGCGAGGACATGATGGCAACCAGAATCGTGGAGGGTGCGGTTATCTAGCCATAATCGCGTCCCAAGCCGCTGTAACAGCTGGGTGAAGAGTTATCCGTACAGTTTGAGGGCTTCTTCGCGGGCAAGCCTCGCTCCTACAGATTTGGCGTGTTCTTTGTAGGAGCGAGGCTTGCCCGCGAAGAACGAAAACGCGGTCTTCGGGTAGTAGCCGGTTGTTACCCGGTCCGCCAGATAAGGACTACCTTGAATATTCCTATGCATTTCCAAGAGGAGTCCTACTCATGGCCGCTAAAAAAATCCTGATGCTGGTCGGCGATTTCGTCGAAGACTACGAAGTGATGGTCCCCTTTCAAGCGTTGCTGATGGTCGGCCACACCGTTCACGCGGTGTGTCCGGACAAAACCGCCGGCCAGACCGTGCGCACGGCCATCCATGACTTCGAAGGCGATCAGACCTACAGCGAAAAACCCGGTCACCTGTTTGCCCTTAACTTCGACTTTGCCAAGGTCAACGCGGCGGATTACGACGCGGTGCTGATTCCGGGCGGTCGTGCGCCGGAGTACCTGCGTCTGAACGAAAAAGTCCTGGAACTGGTGCGCGATTTCGACAAGGCCGGCAAACCGATCGCCGCTGTGTGCCACGGCGCGCAACTGCTGGCGGCGGCCGGGATTCTCGAAGGGCGCGAGTGCAGCGCTTATCCGGCTTGTGCACCGGAAGTGCGTCTGGCCGGCGGTACGTTTATCGATATCCCGGTGACGGACGGCCATGTTCAAGGCAATCTGGCCACGGCGCCGGCCTGGCCAGCGCACCCGAACTGGCTCGCCGGTTTCCTCGGTTTGCTGGGCACCAAAATCACGCTGTAACGAGGAACCTGTCATGTGCGAGCTGTACGTCAAGGCTGACCCGATTCTCTACGAATCGCGCTCCCGTTCGCTGCGCATTTGCGGGGTGGTGACCACTCTGCGCCTGGAAAACCAATTCTGGGACATTCTCAGCGAAATCGCCGAAGTCGACGGCATGACCACCAACCAGTTGATCGCCAAACTGTATGAAGAAGTGATGGACTACCGTGGCGAAGTGGTGAACTTCGCCTCGTTTTTGCGGGTGAGCTGTACCCGGTATTTGAGTCAGCGGCGGACAATCGCTCCGGAATTGTCGATGGTGAAGCGTTCAGTCAGGTAGGTTTGCGGCGTGCTTACTGGCCCTATCGCCAGCAGGCTGGCTCCTACAGTGGATTGCGTACAAACAGTCCAATGTGGGAGCCAGCCTGCTGGCGATGGGGCCTTTATAGGCGACAGAAATAGCAGGCTGGTCTTTACTCTGAAGCGCGCAACCTCTCAATCGCCAAGGAGAATCAGCATGTCCGGATGGTATGAAGTGAGCAAAAACAGCAGCGGTCAGTTCAGGTTTGTGCTGAAGGCGGCGAACGCCGAAACCATTCTGACCAGCGAGCTGTACACCACCCGCGCCGCGGCCGACAAAGGCATCGCGTCAGTCCAGGCCAACAGCCCTCAGGATGAGCGCTACGAGAAGAAAACCACCAAGGATGGCCATCCCTATTTCAATCTCAAGGCCGGTAACCACGAGATCATCGGCAGCAGCGAATCCTATGCCTCCGACGCCGCGATGGAGAAAGGCATCGCCAGCGTCAAGGCCAACGGGCCGACCAAGGTGATCAAGGACAAGACCTTGCCGGTGCTCTAAAAACTCTTGTAGGAGCCGGCTTGCTGGCGATGGCGTCGTGTTAATCAACACTTGTGTCGCTGACACAACGGCATCGCCAGCAAGCCGGCTCCTACATTGGCGATCAGCGCAGGGCGTTCAGCAGGCTCTGCAACTGAGCAATACCCGCCTCGCCCAATGGAAACACCGGCAACCGCGGATCACCCACCTCCAGACCGGTTTCGCGCAAACCGGCCTTGATCGTCGCCGGCAAGCCACCCTTGAGGATGAAGTCGAGCAATGGCAACTGGCGATAGAACAACTCGCGCGCCTTGCCCAGATCATTGGCCATTACCGCTTCATACAAGTCCAGGTTGAGCTGCGGGATCAGGTTCGGTGCCGCCGTGCACCAGCCTTTCGCGCCTGCCGCGAAGGCTTCGAGCGCCAGCGGGTTACAGCCGTTGTAGAACGGCACCCGACCTTCGCCCAAGCGTTGCAGCTGATGCATGCGCTGGATGTCGCCGGTGCTCTCCTTGACCATGGTCACGTTTTCGACGCCGTTGACGATGCGCAGAATCAAGTCCACCGACATGTCGGTGCCGCTGGTGGCCGGGTTGTTGTAGAGCATGATCGGCACGCCGATGCTGTCGCCGATGGCGCGGTAGTGGGCGAGGATCTCTGCCTCGCTGAGCTTCCAGTAGGAGGTCGGCAGCACCATCACCACATCGGCGCCATGGGCCTCGGCAAAACGTGCGCGGCGTACCGCTTTGGCAGTGGTCAGGTCCGACACGCTGACGATGGTCGGCACTCGTTTGGCAACGTGCTTGATGCTGAATTCGGCGACCTGATCCCACTCCGCATCGCTCAAGTAGGCACCTTCGCCGGTGCTGCCCAGTGGCGCGATGGAATGCACGCCGCCGTCGATCAAGCGGTCGATGGAACGCCCGAGCGCGTCAAGATCAACGCCTTCGCCGTTGGCGGTGAATGGGGTGATGGTGTAACCGATGATGCCGTGAATGTTTGCGGTGGACATGGTGTCGCTCCGTTGTAAAAGGGCAGGGGTGTCAGTTCAGGCAATCAGCGTGTTGACGCAGGTTCTGCCGGGCGTAGTAGTTGAAAGCAGCGGCATGGCGCTTGGGCCGTGCGATCCAGTCGTGGGCTTCGCGACCCAGTTCCGGAATGATCGGCTTGATGGTCCCGGCGCTCATTGCCAGCAATTGCAGTTTGGCGGCGCGTTCGATCAATTGTGCGATCACACAGGCCTCCTCGATGGTGGTGCCGGTGGACAACTGGCCGTGGTGGGAAAGCAGGATCGCCCGTTTGTCCCCCAGTGCGCCGGCAATCAGGTCACCTTCTTCGTTGCCTACCGGCACGCCGGGCCAACCTTCGAGGAACGCGCAGTCGTCGTAGAGCGGGCAGAGGTCCATGTGGGAAATCTGCAGCGGCACTTCCAGCATCGATAACGCGGCGATATGGGTCGGATGGGTGTGAATGATGCAGTTCACATCCGGTCGTGCGCGGTATACCCAACTGTGGAACCGATTGGCCGGATTCGGCATGCCGTGGCCTTCGAGCACTTCCAGGTCTTCGTTGACCAGCAGCAGGTTGCCCGCGGTGATTTCGTCGAAACCCAGGCCCAGTTGTTGAGTGTAGTAAGTGCCAGGTTGTGGGCCGCGGGCGGTGATTTGCCCGGCCAGACCCGAGTCGTGGCCATTCTCGAACAGAATGCGGCAGGTCAGGGCCAGCTTTTGCCGGTCGGTCCACGTATTATCCGCCAACGTGTTTTGCATCTGGTTAAGCGCTTGCTTGACCAGTTGATCTTTGGGCAGTGCTAATGTCTTGGCCATATCGGTGTCCTCTTTGGCTGAGTCATGCAGATGACACGAAAGATGCTATATGACACTTTGTGTCATTAGCAAGGACAATTCGTCACCTTCTTGATGGATTAATCGCTCCACATGTCTATCCGTTTGAAATTATTGAGAAAAAAGCTTGGCGTAACCCTTGAGGAATTGGCGGAAAAATCCGGCATGACCAAGAGTTATCTGTCGAAGGTCGAACGCGGGTTGAACACGCCGTCGATTGCGGCTGCGTTGAAACTGGCCAAGGCGCTAAACGTGAAGGTCGAGGAATTGTTCTCGGAGGACAAGGTCAGTGTCGACAGCTACAGCCTGGTGCGCAGCCACGAACGGCAACCCTTGGGTTCCAGCGAGGACAACCCGGGCTATGCGGTGCTGGCCCATCAGGTCAGTGAACGCAGCCTGCTGCCGTTCATCATTTACCCGCCGACCGAGTTCATCGACAAGGCCTTCAAGGAACACTTGGGCGAGGAGTTCCTGTTCGTCCACGAAGGGCAGGTGGAAGTGGATTTCGTCAGCGAACGCGTGCTGCTCAATCGAGGCGATGCACTGCACTTCAACTCACAGAAACCGCACCGGATTCGCTCGGTGGGCGAGGTGCAGGCGCAGTTGCTGGTAGTGGTGCATAGCGCTGAAGACTGAGTGGGTCGGTTTTGGTGGCGAGGGAGCTTGCTCCCGCTGGGCTGCGAAGCGGCCCCCTGCATTTTTTAAAGAACATGCAGGGGCAGGATTACGACTGCTGCGCAGCTGAGCGGGAGCAAGCTCCCTCGCCACAGGTCAGGCGTTTGCCTCAGACCTCAACGGGTACGGCCAACTTCGGGCTACCCAGCGCATGGGTCTTCGAATCAAAAAACCGCAACTCAATCCCCGTCCCCTCGAACACCTTCGCGTAATGCCGCTTCTGATGCTGGATGAACGCCTTGCTGCGCGGATAGATCGAGATCGCCAGCACCTGCGGTTTGGCCAGGCGCAAGGCATGGATGATGTGTTTGTCCTGCTCGCCCAGCGCGTGCCCGAAAATGCACAAACCATCGCCATGGCCGAGTAGCTGCTCGTAGCAGAACGACAGGTAATCGGAGCTGCGGATGGTCTTGAGTTTGTCCGCGCTCGGCCCTTCGTTGACGAACAGCGGTACGTCGTCGAGGGTCTTGATCGTGTTGTTGATGGCGAAATTGCCCAGCAACGTGCCCTCGGTCGACATCAATTTGCGCGCTGTGCCGTCCTGGTTACGCACCAGGTGCAGACCGCCGTGCAGGTACAGCAAGCGGGTTTTATCGGTGGCGGTGGTGCTGAGGTCGAAGGCGGGTTCGGCACCCTGGAACAGGTCGGTGATCGTCTCGGGCTGGTGTTGCACCGCCCAGTAGTTGAGCAGGTCGTAATTGGTGGTGAACACCGTGCGCCAGGTGCTCAGTTCCTGGTTGATCGTCGCCAGTGTCGATGCCTGGACCAACCGCCACGGAATGTGCGCGGCATGCACGGTGTTGATCAGCGCTTCCTTGATCGCGTAGTAACGATTGCGCGGCGCGGCGGAGCTGACGGCCAGGGCCTTGTTGACCCGGCTGGTGGTTTTCAGTGCGCTCAGCACCTGCTCGAAACTGCGGGTTTGCATCGCGTCGAACACGCTCAGCTCGGATGGGCTCAGCGGTTTTTCTTCCACTGTGCGAGCGTTTTCAAACAGCGACTCATAGCCGAAATCATCCCACACCGCGCGGCTGGCACCGTTGCCCACCAGCAGGCCGCTGAACGCAGCGCTCGTGCGCAAGGCGTTCCAGTCTTCAAGTTGGGCATCGACATCCAGGAAATCGGTCATTGCGTTTTTTCGACTCACGGCAAAAGGGGCTGATGGGCTGCGACTTTATCATGCCGGGCGGGGAGATTTTTCGTCGCGCGCTGCATCCCCGGCACAGCCCGGACGAAGGACGTTATGCTGCGCCTTCGCCTGAGCCGACTTTGCCGAGTGCCCAATGCTGCAAAAAAGCCTGATCCGCCGCCTCGACCTGATCACCCTGCAACTGTTTGTCGCCGTACATGAAGAGGGCACGCTCACCCGTGCTGCCGCGCGCGAAGCGATTGCGGTGTCGGCGGCGAGCAAGCGTTTGATGGAGTTGGAAGAGGCGCTGGGCATCAGTCTGTTCGTGCGCCAGGCCAAGGGCATGACGCTGACGGCGGCCGGTGAAACCTTGCTGCATCATGCGCGGCAAATGCTGTTCAACGTCGAGAAAATGGGCCTGGAACTGGGTGAGCACAGCCACGGGGTGCGCGGTTATGTGCGGATGCTCGCCAACCTGTCGGCGATCATTCAGTTTCTGCCGGAAGACTTGCGGGATTTTTCCGAGCGGCACCCGCAGGTCAAGACCGATCTCGAAGAACGTCCCAGCGCCGGGGTGATTCAGGGGGTTCTGGATGGTGTGGCGGACCTCGGGATCTGTTCCATCGACAGCGACATCAAAGGCCTGCACAGCATGTTGTACCGTCAGGACAAACTGGTGGTGGTGATGCTGCCCGAGCACACGTTGGCATCACGCGAATCGGTGCCGTTTGCGCAAACCCTGGATTCCGATTACGTCGGCCTGCATGCCGCCAGTTCGATCAACATGCGCACCCACGCCGCCGCGAGGCAGGCTGGCAAAGTCTTGCGCATCCGCATTCATGTACCGGGGTTCGATGCGGTGTGTCGCATGGTGCAAGCCAACATGGGCATCGGCATCCTGCCGCAGCGGGCCTATGAATTGTTTGGTCGAGCGTTGGGGTTACACGCGGTGCCGTTGACGGATGAATGGTCGGATCGGGCGTTGATTCTGGTGGTGCGGGATGAGGCGTCATTGTCGCCGGTGAGTCGGTTGTTGTTTGAGCATTTGCGGGGGGCGGTCTGAAAGTTCTTGGTTGACTCTGTTGGCCTCATCGCTAGCAGGGCTAGCTCCCACACAGAGTCCGCGGCACCCGCAAAACCTGTGGGAGCCAGCCTGCTGGCGATGACGGACCTGAAGACACAAGGATCTCAGAAAGCGTTCGCATTTCGCGAACGCCCGTTGCCAACTGAAGGTTGGATTGCAGGCCCCGTCGTCCTCTAGCCTTGGCCCATATTCCAAGAACAAGAGGTACCCGCGATGACTGCCCCCTTGAGTGCAATCAAAGTGATCGAGATCGGCACGCTGATCGCCGCGCCGTTCGCCGCGCGCATGCTCGCCGAGTTCGGCGCCGAAGTGATCAAGATCGAAGCCATGGGCCAGGGTGATCCCTTGCGCAAATGGCGCAAGCTGCACGAAGGCACTTCGTTGTGGTGGTATCTGCAATCACGCAACAAGAAATCCCTGGCGCTGAACCTGAAATCCCCCGAAGGCATCGAACTGGTCAAGCAACTGGCGACCAGCGCCGACGTGCTGATTGAAAACCTGCGCCCCGGCGCACTGGAAAAACTCGGTCTCGGTTGGGATGTGCTGCATGCCCTCAACCCGAACCTGACCCTGGTGCGGATCTCCGGCTACGGCCAGACCGGCCCGTACCGCGACCGTCCGGGCTTCGGCGCCATCGGCGAGGCCATGGGCGGCATTCGTTACACCACTGGCACCCCGGGTTCACCCCCGGCGCGCGTCGGCGTGAGCCTCGGCGATTCCCTGGCGTCGCTGCATGCGGTGATCGGCGCGCTGATGTCGTTGCTGCGGGTCAAGACCGGGCAGGGCGGCGGGCAAATCGTCGATGTATCGCTGGCCGAAAGCGTGTTCAACGTCATGGAAAGCCTGGTGCCCGAGTACGACATGCTCGGCCACGTGCGTGAGCGCAGTGGCGGTGCCTTGCCCGGCATCGCGCCTTCCAACACCTACCTCACGGCCGATGGCGCCTATGTGGTGATCGCCGGCAACAGCGATCCCATCTACAAGCGCCTGATGCAAACCATCGGCCGCCACGATCTGGCCGACGCCCCCGAGTTTGCCCACAACGACGGGCGTGCAGCCAAGAGCAATCTGCTCGACGCAGCGATCACTCACTGGACCAGCAGCCTGCCCATCGACGACGTTCTGGCCGCGCTGGAAGCCGCCGAAGTCCCGGCCGGGCGCATCTATTCGGTGGCCGACATTGTTGCCGATCCGCACTATCAGGCGCGGGACATGCTGCTCAACGCCGAACTGCCGGGTGGCGCCACGGTGAAGATGCCGGGCATCGTGCCGAAACTCTCGCAAACCCCTGGCGGCGTGAACTGGTCCGGCCCCGGTCTGGGTCAGCACACCGACGATATCCTCGCGCAATTGGGCCTGACCGAAGTGGACATCAAACGCCTGAAAACTGAAGGAGTGGTGCAATGATCACTGATTATTCCGAGCGCCTCATCGTTCAGGAAGTGTCCCCGCGCGACGGCTTGCAGATCGAGCCGACCTGGGTTGAAACCGTCGACAAAATTGCCCTGATCGATCAACTGTCGCTAGCCGGGTTCAGCCGTATCGAGGCCGGTTCGTTCGTGTCGCCCAAGGCCATTCCCGCATTGCGCGATGGTGAGCAGGTGTTCAAGGGCATCACTCGCCAACCGGAGGTGATCTACGTCGCGTTGATCCCCAACCTGAAGGGCGCGCAACGGGCACTGGCCTGCACTGCCGATGAACTGAACCTGGTGATGTCCGCCAGCCAGACTCATAACCTGGCGAACATGCGCATGCGCTGCGAAGACTCTTTGGCCGCGTTCGGCGAGATTGTGCACTTCGTGCAGGGCTCCAAGGTGCGACTCAACGCCAGCATCGCTACCACGTTCGGCTGCCCGTTCGAAGGCAAGATCGATGAAGACCGGGTGCTGCAGATCGTCGAGGCCTATCAGGAGCTCGGCATCCAGGGCATCACCCTGGCCGACACCACCGGCATGGCCAATCCGCGCCAGGTCGAGCGCTTGGTGCGCCGGGTGTTGCAGCAGGTATCGCCGGCGGATTTGACCCTGCATTTTCATAACACCCGAGGCCTTGGCCTGTGCAACGTGCTGGCCGCCTATGAGGCGGGTGCCCGACGTTTCGACGCGGCACTTGGCGGGCTCGGCGGCTGTCCGTTCGCGCCGGGTGCGTCGGGCAATATTTGCACCGAGGACCTGGTCAACCTGTGCGATGAAGTCGGGATTCCAACCGGTATCGATCTGCCGTTGTTGCTGAAGCTTTCCCGAGGATTGCCGGCACTGCTGGGCCATGAAGTGCCAGGCCAGCTGGCCAAGGCTGGACGCAATTGCGATTTGCATCCAGTCCCCTGATGACGCGTGACCTGTAAAAACCAACCAGACAACAAAAACAATCGGACACCCAAGGGAAGTCCGCCTGGAGAAAACAATGAGCCTTAATGCACTGGAGGCCGGCGCGAGCCCGGCCGTTACCCACGATGAAGAAAAAGCCCTGGTCAGCAAGGTCGCCTGGCGCCTGATGCCGCTGATCATGGTCTGCTATCTGTTCGCTTTTTTCGATCGCATCAACATCAGCTTCGCCAAGTTCCAGCTACAGGCCGATCTGAGCCTGAGCGATACCGCGTATGGCCTCGGCGCCGGGTTGTTCGTGGTCGGTTACGTGATTTTCGAAGTGCCGAGCAACATGATGTTGTACAAGGTCGGCGCCCGGCGCTGGATCGCCCGGATCATGATGTCATGGGGCCTGGCCACCGCATTGATGGTGTTCGTCAACAGTGAATGGCAGTTCTACGTCCTGCGATTCCTGATCGGTGCGATGGAGGCCGGATTTGCGCCGGGTGTGCTGTATTACCTGACGTTGTGGTTCCCCCAGCACTATCGTGGGCGCATCACGTCGATGTTGTTCCTGGCGTCAGCGTTTGCCGGTCTGGTCGGTGCACCGTTCTCCGGACTGGTGTTGCAACACCTGGATGGTTTTCTTGAAATGCGTGGCTGGCACTGGTTGTTCCTGCTCGGCGGCGTGCCATGCATTGGTCTCGGGCTGTTGGTACTGACCTTGCTCAAGGACCGCATCGAAGACGCCCATTGGCTGACACCGTCGGAAAAGACACTGCTGGCCAGTCGCATCGCTCACCATGAACCGCATAAGAGCGGCGGCTCGCTGCTCGCGGCGCTGCGGATTCCGGGCTTCCTGACCCTCGGCCTGATCTACTTCCTGATTCAAGTGGCGTCCTATGGCCTGAACTTCTGGGCGCCTCAACTGATCCGCAGCGCAGGGACCGAGAGCCCGGTGATGATTGGTCTGCTGACCGCGATACCGTACATCTGCGGTGCGATCAGCATGGTGGTGATTGGGCGTTTGTCTGATGCTTGCGGCGAGCGCCGCAAGTTTGTCGCGGGTCTGGTAGCGGTGGGCGCAGTCGGCTTCTTCTGTGCGGGAATCTTCGCCAACCACACGACTTTCCTGATCGTTGCGCTGGGCCTGCTCGGCGCCGGGATCATCGCTTCCATCCCAAGCTTCTGGACCCTGCCACCGAAATTGCTGGCCGGTGCGGGCGCGGGAGCTGCGGGCGGGATTGCGGTGATTAACACCCTGGGTCAGTTTGGCGGCATTGTCAGCCCGGTCATGGTTGGACGCATCAAAGACCTGACCGGCAGCACCACACCGGCGTTGTATGTGATTGGAGTTTGTGCGCTCATCGCCGTGGCGCTGCTGATGTGGGGGCTGCCGCAGAAGCTGCGTACGCTCGACAAGATCTGACGATTCGCAGGCTACGGCAGCCCACAAGGACCACGCATCCCTGTGTGAGCTGCCGAAGGCTGCGATTCAGACTTCACCAACTTGAAGGTGGAAGTCGGCGCGTGTGAAAAACGCGTAGTACCTGAAGCCGACCTTGGCGAACCCGGTAGGGAATCAAATAAGGGCGATCTGGCACCACCCATTCTCTGGTACCGGGTAAACGTCCCTCACGACCTGTCGCTGGAAATCGGGCAAGGTGATCCACGCTGGCGATAATCGCCTGAACAAAATCTGCTGCTGCCTCAGGATTCTCGATAGCGATGTACGCTGCTTCGTCATCGAGATTCTTTAATGCCGTACGCAACCACTCAACGCGCATTGGCCGTCCACTTACCAGCGATAGCGTCCACTTCTTCTTGGGTCGCGAAGTCACCTTCATCGGCTTCTTTCAAAGCGTTCTGAATCTCCTCGATTTGCCACGCTTCACGGGCCAGGTATTCGCGCAAGGCGTCGACCGCCAAAAAGGATTTGCTGCGTCCCGTCGCTTTGGAAAGACTGGCGAGCGTATCGGCGATATCGTCTGGTACGCGCAGAGACATAACGGACATGATGGTCTCGATGTAGTGGTTTGTAATACAACATACTACACCGCCATCCTGTGGACGCTGCCATCCCGTTCGTCTGTCGAGATGTTTCGGTCGACAGGCAATGACCTGATATAGACTGGCGCCCATTCACCAGAAAGTTCAAAAGGACTTCCCATGACCCCCTCGCTGCTGATGGCTGTTCTCGCCTCGGGATTCATTTACGGCATCACTCCGGGGCCCGGCGTACTGGCTGTGTTTGGCATCGGCGCGGCGCATGGGCGACGGGCAGGGGCGGGGTTTCTTTGCGGGCATTTGCTGGGCGATGTGATCTGGTGCAGCACTGCGTTGGTGGCGATTGTCGGGGCGCGAGAAATCGGCAGCACCGCGTTTGACGTACTGGGCGTGCTCAGCGGTCTCTTTCTGTTCTGGCTTGGCTGGCGTGCAGTACGAGTGCGCCGCCAAAGTGCCCAAGCGCCGCAAGGCCCGGCGCGTCAGCCGTTCTGGCATGGCATCCTGTTCGGCCTGACCAACCCCAAGGCCTACCCGGTAGCGGTAGCCACGTTCACGGCGTTGTTGTCCAGCCGCGCCGAGTTGCTGACCTGGTCGATGTTGCCCTGGCTGATTTTCCTGAGCTTCGTCGGCGGCCTTGTCGCCTACGCTATCCTCATCGGCATTGTCGGGGCGCGCCGGGTACGTACCTTGTATCAACGGCATGAACTGGCGATCACCCGGTTGTGCGGGGTGATGTTCATCGGCTTCGCCATCAACGCCTTGGCCCATGCGCTGCCGGGGCTGGTGACGAACAAGGCTTGACGCTGATTGCCGGGATGCATCAGTCGCACACGTACGGGATGGTTTTTATATTGTTGCATTGTTCGGACACGCGCTCGGCACCATGACCTCCAGAAATTCCGCTCCGATGGCGAGCTACATCGATCTCTTGCTGGACGCCGTTTGCGCGGTCGACAAACAGGGTCGCTTCGTTTTTGTCAGTGCCGCCTGCGAGCGCATTTTCGGCTATAGCCCTGACGAACTGATCGGCCAGTCGATGATCGATCTGGTGCACCCGGCCGATCGCCAGCGAACCCTGGACGCTGCACGCGAAATCATGGGCGGCGAGCCCAAGCTCAATTTCGAAAACCGCTACCTGCGCAAGGACGGCCAGGTGGTGCACATTCTTTGGTCGGCGCGTTGGTCGGAGGTCGATCAGTTGCGCATCGCCGTGGCCCGCGACATTACCGAGCGCAAGCAGGCGGAGTCCCGGCAAGCGGCGCTGTACGCGATTTCGGAAGCGGCCCATGCGGCGGAAGACCTGCTGGCGTTGTTCAAACGCATCCACCTGATCATTGGTGAATGGTTGCCAGCGCTGAACTTTTCCGTGGCGTTGTATGACGAGCATTGCGCGCAGCTGAATTTCCCGTATCACGTCGACGATCACGAACCCCAACCCGAACAGCCCGGCACAATGACCGGGCGTCTGTGCGCCGAGGTCATTCGCAGCGGCATGCCGATCCTGCTGACCCCAGGCCAGGATAATCCACCCGAAGGGTTCGAATTACTGGTGACCGGGCAGAATTCGCCGTGCTGGCTGGGTGTGCCGCTGAACTCGCAAAACGGCACCATTGGCGCACTGATCGTCAAAAGCATCCCCGGTGGCGAGCGCTATACCGAGCAGGATAAAGAGCTGTTGCAGTACGTCTGCGCCCAGGTCGCGACGGCGATCGAGCGCAAACAATTGCACGCACGCCTGCAACGCATGGCCCAATATGATCAATTGACCCAACTGCCTAACCGCGAATTGCTGCGTGACCGGTTAAAGCTGTCAATCGAAGCGGCCCGCGCAGATTGCGGACGCATGGCGCTGCTGTATGTCGACCTCGACCGATTCAAACAGGTCAACGACACCCACGGCCATGCGGTGGGCGACATGCTCCTGCAAACCGTGGCCAATCGACTCAAGGGCTGCGTGCGCGAAACCGATACCGTGGCGCGCATTGGCGGTGACGAATTCGTGGTGTTGCTGCACAGCATCCACGCCTCAGGCGATGCTGACTGCGTGGCCGGGAAAATCCGTCAGGTGCTGGCCGCGCCGTTGCGTCTGGACGGCCACAGCCTGAGCATCCAGCCAAGCATCGGGGTGGCGCAATACCCAGAACATGGTACGGAAGAAAAGCAGTTGTTCCGGCATGCCGACGAAGCGATGTACACCGCCAAGCGTGAACATCACCTGCGGCTCGTCTGAAAAAATCTCACCGTTCGTCGTGGCGATTCCAGATTTTCTAAACCTTTTGCATCGCGAAAATTCAGATTCTATGCGGGCTACAGCTCGCCGCGATCATTACCAAGAGGTAGAGAATCATGCCTAACTCAAGAAACTCGAACTCGGGAAACTTCTCCAACGATCGAACGAAGGCGTCTGAAGCCGGTCGCAAAGGTGGGAAAACTACCACCACGACTGTCGACAAAGAGCCTAAGCCCGATATGGGTCGTAAGCCCGCACAGAAATCCAAGTAATGGATGTTGGTAGTTTTGATTGAGAAGCGGGAGCGAAAGCTCCCGTTTGAATTTTAAGAGGAGGGCGCGACCATGAACCGGATGGCCACCCGATTACGCAA